>JBJKOR010000218.1:0-16694 GCA_046707185.1 Anaerolineales bacterium
CGGATACTCACGCACGCGATCTGGGCTTTCGTTGTGTGGTGAAATCTCCAACCTTCTTTGCGCCGTTGTGCCAATTGACTTCGTACGTGGGAACCGATTTGGGCGGGGTTCCGGGAGCGGTTACTCCTGCTTGCCAACCGCCGACCATTACAGTGAACGGTCCCAATTGTCAAATGTCAGCGGGCGTGGTCACCGTGGATGCAGGCGTGGGAGATACAAACTTCAACGCCAGCGGTTCGGGCGGATGCACTCCGATTGCCAATGGAGGTCACACGGCAAAATTTGGTTGCCCAAGCGCGGGGTCGGTAAACGTAAGCTATACTTGTGGTTCAGGTAAAGCCATTCAGACTTGCCCGACTCACTATAATTTGCAAAACGGTCAATGTGTATGGGACGAAAGCGGTACAGCCGGGAAAGCTTGCCCTGTTGGATATCGATATAACAGCAGCCAGATGTGTTGCACATCCACGGCTGGCACAGGCACGAACTTTTCTGCCTGCCCTGTAGGCACCATCGTGCAGGATTTAGGCGGCGGGCAATATGCTTGTGTGCAAAAAGGAGCGGCAGGAAGCAAACAATCTACAGGTGTCTCTGTAGGGAATCCGCCCACATCTTCGCAATGTATCAATAATAATGGGGGTGGGAATTGCGCTGCTGCACAAAACTACTGTCAAAAGTATTGTCCGTATGGTTGTAGAATTGATCCATCTACTTGCCAGATTACATACTGTAATCGTGGCTAATTGAAGCGATAAGCCCTCACCGCAAGTCGTTTATTGATTTTCAGCGCTGGCGTCGGCTTTAAGCTTCTCTTTTTCGCGGCCGGCTTCGATGCGTACCGCCGCAAAAACACTGACTTCGTACAAGATAACCAGCGGAACCATCACAGTCATTGGCGCAACGATGGGATCAGAGACGGGCGTAATGAGTTCGGCAAATGCAAACAAAATGAAATAGGCAATGCGTCGTTGCTTTTTTAGAATGCTGGCAGTGAGGATGTGCAAACGGACAAGGATCATCAGTACGGTCGGGAGTTGGAATGCAATGCCGCAGGCCAGTAAAAAGAAAGTTACAAAGGAAATATAATCGTCGGCAGACGGGAGGTATTGCACCTCGCTGGGGTAGAGCTCGATCAGGACCCGGATCATCCCCCATAACAGGTAATAGCCGAAGATCACGCCCAGGATGAAGAGAACGAAAGCCGCAATGAGCGGGGAAAAAATAGCGCTGCGTTCGTTGTCCTTCAAGCCTGGACTGATATATCGATAGACGTGATAGGCCCATACTGGGAACGCGCCGACGATCCCGGTATAGAGCGCGATCCGCCACTTGATCAAGAAACCATCCATCAAACCGAACGCCTTTAATTGCAATCCACCGGATGGCAAAAGTAACAGCTTGAGTAACGGATCAGAAAAGAAGAACGCCACCGCGGTCACAAGCAGGATTGCCCCGCCAGACCAAAGGATTCGCATCCTAAGTTCTTCGAGGTGGTCGAAAAAACTCATGTATTTATCATGCATAAGAGCGAATCCAGTGATTTATTTCCGGTCCATGACCGTCGTCTGGCGTGGGGGAGATTCAGCTTTGTTCTTGCGATGGCGTTGAAAATGGATTGCCGCACTTGTTGCAAAAGAGCGCTTCCTGAACGTTCGCTGCACCGCATTTGATGCAATACTTGCTGTTCCCGGCGTTCCCAGGCTTGGCGTCTGTGGGCGCAGCTGCGGCTACAGATTGATCTGGTGCGGGCTTGGCAATGGTATTATGGGTATTTTGTTGCCCCTCGTTCATCCCCTCGCGCAAGGCACTCGTCATCTCTTGTGACCCTTTTTGGAACTCCGTGATGGATCGTCCGATCCAGCGGCCGACCTCCGGCAAACGCCGCGGGCCAAATATGATCAGGGCGACAATCACGACGATCACAATGTGAATAGGTTGTATACCAAAGGGCATTTCAGCCTCCTATGCTATAAATGTCTCGTCAAAATTTTACCTCATAAAGATTAACTCTGTCCAAAGGTCAAATATCCTGTTTAAGGATGCAATTCATCTTATTTTCCGGGATATACATCTGACGAGATATAATTCTTATCATACCAGCAAGCCCTTCGTAATGAAAATTGAGAATAAGAATGTACCGATTGATTTTTACCGTCTCCATAATCGTTTTGCTAACCGGATGTGGCCCGCGCTCGACGCCCATGCCGGCTCCAACTGCGATTCCGCCCACGCCGACCGCGACGCCTGTAAGGGTCACGCCGCCGCCGGTACAGGTCGGTGCGAGTTATCTTTATGTGGATGGAACGACGTTGGTTGCCGTGCCGTCCGGGCCGTTTGTCATGGGTGAACCTAAAGGCAAGGATAATCCGCAGCATCAAGTCACCATTGGAAGTTACTGGATTTACAGTACTGATGTCACGAACATGCAATACAAGTTTTGCTTCGACGCGGGCTATTGCACCTCGCCGGATGTAACGGACAATCCGGACTTTGGTGATCCATTGCATGGCAATGATCCGGTCGTCGGGGTGACCTACGATCAAGCCGCAGCCTATTGTTCGTTTGTTCATGCGCGGCTGCCTACCGAGGCCGAATGGGAAAAAGCCGCACGTGGTCCGGATGGCAACACCTATCCGTGGGGCGAAGGGAAACCTACGTGTGATTTATCGAATTTTGGTAAATGCGTTGGAGGATTGACTTCTGTCACGAAATATCCGGATGGCAAAAGTTATTACGGCGCGTTCGATATGGAGGGGAATACCTTTGAATGGGTCAACGATTGGTATGCACCGGATTACTATCTTAGTTCTCCGGCGAACGATCCGCTCGGGCCGGATACCGGCGAACAACGCGTCGTCCGCTCTGCTGCCTTCGATTCGGATGCCTATCTGCTCGACGCCGGACGCCGATCTTCTGCCGATCCGACCAGTCACTCCAATGAACTTTCCTTTCGCTGTGCCGTGGACGATTACAAACTGACGTATTATGCGCCATATTGTCAATCGGTTTCTGCAATCACGGATGCTTCGAGCGTTTCCTCAGTCTGCCCGGTTCTTTCGGTAACAACCAAACAAAGCTGCAAAACTAAATCCACGTATGTGACCTTCGATGACGATCACCCCGGTGATCCGAATGCCGAGGTGGGGGGCATCGCCAATTGCACTTTGATCAGCGGCGCAACGGGTTCGTATCCGCAAGTCTATCAGTGCACCAATCAAACCACAGTGGTCATGAATTCGAGCTGCGTATTTACCGGCGTGGAGAGTGCGACCTGCGCTGCACATTATGCACTGGACGCCTCCACCGGGCTTTGCAAATGGGACGGCAGCATTTCGAATGGAAACCAATGTCTGCCCGCCTATAATTATGATCCGGTCAACAAATGTTGCGGCGTGGTGCCCGGAACCGGCGTAAGCTATCCGGCTTGTCCGCCCGGAACATCCTTCACAGAAGATACGCCGAATCATTACGTTTGCCTGCCCAACTCCGTCCAGAATGCGGTTGCTCAGCAAACCGCCGCGCTGGATCCAACCAAAGCCTGTGCGATTCAACAAAATGCCCCGGCCTGCAAATTGAACTCGATCATTTGCAATGAAACGTTCGACCAATTCTGTCCCACGCTTTGTGTCTGCCTGCCAACTGGATTCAAGTGCCCAACGCATTAACGCTAGCCAGTTGCTCTGCGCGTAGCGAAGAGCCTTGTCACTGCGTAAACTTTTAGATTCCCGCCTGCAGCTGCGTCTGGTGTCTGGTATGAGTCTTTCCCAGCACGCGATTGGCAGCGCGGTGAAACAGGTATAATTTCCTCTCGAATAGGAGAACTCCATGAAACATTTGATTTGGATTTTGCTTGCGGCGATGCTGTTGACAGCTTGCGCGTCCGCATCCACTCCGACTCCCACAGCTTTGCCGCCCTCTCCCCAGCCGACCGCGGCTCCTACACCTATTCCGGCTACAAGTGCTCCGACGCTTGCGCCCGTTTCGTTGGCGGGTCCGTCCAGCGGTGCGGCCATGACGTGGCTGGATGGTAGCGTATTGGTTTATGTCCCGGCGGGTGAGTTCATCATGGGCCTTGGCTATGGCGATGCTCCAACGAAAACCGTTACACTCGATGCGTACTGGATTCAGCAAACTGTTGTAACCAATAAAATGTATAACCAATGTGTGACGAGCGGTAACTGTACGGTGCCCGTGCAGGAGATTGGCGCGCCGCCGATCGACTCCATACAATATGGTGATTATCCGGTGGTCGGCGTGGACTGGACTGCGGCTAATGCGTATTGTCAGTGGATTGGCGGTCAGTTGCCGAGTGAGGCTCAATGGGAGAAAGCCGCCCGCGGCCAGAATGGGAACGTTTATCCGTGGGGCAATACCAAACCGACTTGCGATCTCGCTAATTTCGGTACGTGTGTCAAGCACACTAGCGATGTCAATGACTATCCCAGCGGCAAGAGTCCGTATGGCCTGCTGGATATGGCTGGCAATGTTTATGAATGGGTCAATGATTATTATGACGCGAACTATTATGCCAGCGGGCCATCTGCGAACCCGACCGGCCCGGCGACCGGCGATCACCGCGTGATCCGCGGCAGCAGTTTCGAGAGTGATGCTTCGCAGTTGTTGGCGGCGCTCCGGCATCCGTCCCCGCCGGACTATACCAGCCAGGATTTGGGATTCCGTTGTGTAGTGTCTCAACCCAAAGCTTTGGCTCCCTATTGTCAAAGTGCATCTTATCTCCCGGTTAGTGGAGCGCAAACTCAAAGTTCGACTTGTCCCGCACCGGATGTGCAGGTACGCGGCAACTATTGCCAGGGACCGGTCAGTTATGTGACCGCGAATATTTCGCAGGGCGCAACGTACCAGGTGAAATCGAAGGATTTCAGTTGTTCAGATGCGATGGTCAATGGCCAGCGGGTTTTGACTTGTTCGGGCCCGGGCAATTCGACCACGGAAGTAACGGTCTGCAACCCGGCCTGTAATGGTTCCGCCAGCGCAGCCGCTTCGACTCCGGTATGCGATCCCGGCTATAACCTGGATGCTTCGAATAATTCCTGTGTGTACACACCCATCTCAAGCCAGCCCAGCGTGAGCGGATGTCCACAAGGATACAATCTTGTCGACCGCGGCGGACAGAAAGTTTGCGTAATTGGACAGAACCAGAACGGTCAGTGCCCGGCCAATCTCTATTTTGATTCACAATATGGTGCATGTGTATCCGCTGCCGGTCAGGCCGATGCGCCCTATGGAATCAATAATTCCGATTTGGCATCGAAAAATTTCCAGGGCTGCGCGGCAGGGTACACCTATAGCTCCCAATATCAATGCTGCCAGGCAGATACCGGCGGGACTTATCCGGGATGCCCGCTGGGCTTTACCTTCGATTCAACTCAGAATACCTGTGCTCCAAGCCAGTTGCGGCCAAGCGGTCCCGGTTGTGTGACAATAAAATTGAATACCGTGCAATGCGGGGCGGCGGTTGATGTGTGCAACCAATATAAGAACCAGGCGGTTTGTGTCCGCAGTGGGTGCCATTGGAACGGCACAAATAATATCTGTCAAACCTCCCTCCCATGAGCAGGTGTAAAAGGCCTTCATCAAACGATGAAGACCTTTTTATTTGCGTTTTCTGATTGTTTGCTAGATTCAGAACAAGCTGGATGGTTTGTACGTTCCCCAATCGGTTTCCTGTTCGTACGCATTTGCGGCTTGCAAGACTCCGGCTTCATTCCAGGCCTTTGTAACGATTTGCAATCCAATCGGCAAACCTTTCTTGCTGAATCCGCATGGGATGGAGATCGCGGGCAAACCGGCCAGGTTGAACGGCGCGGTGAAACGCGTCAAGCGGCGCGCTTGTTCGATGGCGTCGCTGCCTTCGATGGGCGGCGCAGTGATCGGCGTAGTGGGGAGCAGGAGGTAGTCGTATTTTTCGAAGAATGAAACAAAGCGGTGTTTTGTCTCCATTTGCGTGCGGCGCGCCAGAGAATATTCTGTGGATGTGAACGCGCGTCCCGTCTCCAAACGCTGGCGGACGTCCGCGCCGAACAATTCGGGATGATTCGTCAATCGGTCACGGTGATAGGCGGCGCCGTCGGCTTGCGTCATCAGGCTGTTGGCCAGCGCGGCTTCGCGCAGAAAATCCATATCTACTTTTTCAATTTTTGCGCCAAGTGCCGCGAACACTTTCGCAGTTTCGTTTACCGTGGATAGCACTTCCGCATCTGCCTCTTCAATAAAAGTGCCTACGGCTAATGCAATTCGTTTTCCTTTGATCGCTTCGTCGATGTGGCTCAGATAATCGTTTACTTCGATATTGGTAGATGAAGGATCATCTGCATCATAACCCGCGATGATTTGCAAGACCAGCGCAGCGTCTTTGGCGGTATGTGTGACCGGCCCGACGTGATCGAGATTCCATGAAAGCGGAAACACGCCGCGCAAGCTGACGCGTCCATAGGTTGGCTTGAGTCCGACTACGCCGCACAGCGAAGCCGGGATTCGGATCGAGCCGCCGGTATCGGTTCCGAGCGCGGCGAGTGACATTCCCGCGGCAACCGCCACGGCGCTTCCGCCCGATGAGCCGCCGGAAACGCGTGTAGTGTCCCAAGGATTGCGGGTCGGGCCGTAATGCGGATTGACGGTGGTTACACCCAATGCAATTTCATGTGTATTCGTCTTCCCTGTGATGACTGCGCCCGCGGCTTTGAGTTTTTGAACTACAACGGCATCTTCGTTTGGAATGTAATCTTTGAAGAACAACGAACCGGCAGTGGTCCGTATTGCTTTCGTCTCGAATAAATCTTTGATTGCAAAGGGAATATTATTTAATGTCGTTGCGAGCCGCGATCCTGAGCTTGTCGAAGGATGCGACGAAGCAATCTTCTTGTTAAACGGAGATTGCTTCGTCGCGCCTTCGGCGCTTCTCGCAACGACATCTTTGTATACCGTAATAAACGCGTTCAACTTTGGATTGAGGCGCTCGATTTGACGGGAGCAAGCCTCGGTCAAGGCTTGAGGCGAAAGCGTCCCAGCTTGCATTTCTTTCAAAGCCTCATGGATGGAAAGGAAATTCATATTGGTCATGCTATCTATTATAATTCGTCAAATGCTCAACAACTTCTCCATCGAAACCAAATTCAAAATCTACCTAGCGTTCCTCGCACTCATCAGCTTGGGATTCATTTTGATCGTTGTACACCGCTACGGCGCGGGCGTTTCCTCGGATGCAGCTCGCAATCTCGGCGCTGCTGAAAGTTTGCTGCATGGCAGAGGCTTTGTGGATATGACCGGCGCGCCGTTTGTGTTATGGCCTCCGCTGTATCCGATGCTGTTGGCCGCCTTGAGCTGGCTCACGCGCTTGAGTGCATTTCAAGCCGGAACGATATTGAACGTGATTCTATATCCGCTCAATCTTTGGCTGTGCGGCTGGCTGTTTTATTTGATTTTCAAAGAGAAATGGATTTATGCCGTTATCGGCGCGCTGGCTTTGTTATTCTCGCGCTCCACACTTCGTATCTATGCCAACGTTGCCTCCGAGCCGTTGTTTATAACGTTCATGCTGATATTCTTTTTCGCGGCGGCAAAATATCTAAAAGATGATTCAGACTCGATGTTGTGGTTGATGTTCGTCTCGGCGGGACTCGCGACTCTTCAACGTTATCCTGGCGTGATCCTGATTGGCGTTGGCGGACTCGTCGTTCTTTTCAAAGACTGGTGGCGGGGACTGCCTCGATTGATCCTTCCCGCACTGGCAGCGACTCTGCCCATCGCGCTGTGGGGAGTTTTCCACAATCTCCCGCTCAGCGGCGGGTTGTTTGGTCCGCGCAACTTCGGCGCGATGTATCCGTTCGAAAACATCGATCTTTCGCTGACGAAGATTCTGTGGTGGTTCATGCCGCTTACGCCGCCGCTCGATTGGCTGATGAACCGTCCATGGATTTTTATTGGCGTGTTTGCTATGCTCTTGATCGTTATCAATAAACGAGTTCAATGGATAAATTGGTTAAAGTCTCTAGCGAATTATTATGTTTGGCCCGCTATGATTTTTGCGGTGGTTTATTTCTTTACGTTGGCATTTACCGTTGTCACCGCCGATCATCTCGATCTTACATCGGATCGATATTATGTTGTTATCTTGCCAGTTGTTCTGATTTTCCTTTTTATTGCTGTAGACCAATTGATTTTCGTTCATTTCAATTTTACAAATCCTCTTGTCTGTTATGCTGCAGTTTTGTTGGCTTTGTTTTATTTTGTTTACCCCGTTTATAGTATGCAAGGCTATTTGCGTGATGCATGGAATCTCGGCGAGCCCAGTAATTACAACATCGCCAACTCAGTGGATTTTCGAACGCGCGCTGTGACGGTTCAAGGACAAAAAATATTGGCGAATGATTCTTCGTCAACGCTTTATACTAACTACGTCAATATCGTTTGGTTTCTCTTTGACGGGCATCCGGTCAAGGAATTGCCGTTTGTAAAACCCAATTTGTCACGGGATCAACAAATTGCTGCGCTCAAACGAGATTATCCCAATTGGCCCCCGCAAAGCGGGTATATCATCTGGTATGAACCGAATCAATATCACAACGTTGCCAGTCCCGATGTTCTTTCCGCGATTGCGAATATAAAGGTTTTATATCAAGGCAAGACAGGCGGAGTTTATTACGTTCAAGCGCCGTAATTGAAAATAAAAAAGGTTGGAAGAAAATCCTTCCAACCTTCAATTTCTTGTATGTCATTGCGAGCGAAGCGAAGCAATCTCAACTAACTTACAAACAGGAGATTGCCACGCCGCACCCTTCGACAAGCTCGGGGTCGCGGCTCGCAATGACATCTAATGATTTAGAACAACCCGACTACTTTTCCGGTCTTCAGATCCAGATCGACATTAAAGAATACGGGGCGAGTCGGCAAGCCTGGCATGGTGCTCATCTTGCCGAACAACGGATAGATGAAGCCTGCGCCCACAGAAGCGCGCACTTCACGCGTCAGCAGACGGAAACCGGTTGGCGCGCCCTTGATCGTTGTATCGGTCGTGAACGAGAGATGTGTCTTTGCCATGCAGATCGGAAGTTTGTCAAAGCCGAGACGCGTATAACGCTCGATTTGTTCCTCCGCTTCGGGGCTGTAGTCCACGCCGTCCGCGCGATAGATTTCCTTGGCGATGATTTCTATCTTTTCCTTGATGGTCCTATCGAGCGGATAAAGGAACTTGAAGTCGCTGGGTTTCTCGGCTGCCTTGACCACGGCCTCGGCCAGTTTCTTCGCACCCGCGCCGCCACTCGCCCAATGAGTGGAAACCACGGCATCCATCGCGCCGAATTCCAGAGCGGACTTGCGAATGAGTTCCACTTCGGCAGGTGTATCGTTCGTGAAGGAGTTGACCGCTATCACAACGTTCACGCCGTATTTCTTTGCATTCTGAATATGGCGTTCGAGGTTCGGCAAACCCTTGCGCAGCAGATCGAGATTCTCTTCGGTGTATTCGGGAGCCAGCGGTTTGCCCGCCACTACTTTCGGGCCGCCGCCGTGCATCTTGAGTGCGCGTACGGTCGCGACCATCACCACCACCTGCGGAATGAGTCCGCTGTAGCGGCATTTGATGTCGAAGAATTTTTCCATGCCGACATCTGCCCCGAAGCCGGATTCGGTGACCACGTAATCGGCGAGTTTGAGGGCGATCTTATCGGCGAGGATCGAGCTGTTTCCGTGCGCGATATTGGCAAAGGGTCCCGCGTGAACGAAAGCGGCGGTGCCTTCGAGGGTCTGCATCAAATTGGGCTTGATCGCGTCTTTCATCAGCACGGTGGCCGCGCCAGCCACGCCGAGGTCTTCTACGGTGACAGCCTCGCCGTGTTTGTTCGTGGCAACCACCATCTTTCCAAATCGCTCTCGCATATCTTCGAGACTCGTTGTCAGAGCAAGGATGGCCATGATCTCACTGGCCACTGTGATATCGTAACCGGAGCGGCGAGTGAAGCCTTTTTCATCCGGGCCAAGGCCGATTTCGATCTCGCGTAACATGCGGTCGTTGACATCGATCACGCGCCGCCAGGTGATGGTCGTCGGATCGATGTCCAACCTTGCAAAGCGTGAGCGCTCTTCTTCGGTCAACTCATTTGGATCGGTCTTATCGATGCCGAGTTTCTTCAAGCGGCGCAACATCGTTGGGGAGAAGTGGCGACTGCCATTTTTATCGGGCGGGCAAAGTGCGTTGAACAATTTGGTATCATCCTGCAGCGACTCGTGAAACATGCGCACATCGAGTGCGGCCGCCACCAAATTGTGTGCAGCTGTAATGGCATGGATATCACCGGTCAGATGCAGGTTGAAATCTTCCATCGGGATGATTTGCGAATAACCGCCGCCTGCCGCGCCGCCTTTGATTCCAAACGTTGGCCCTTGCGATGGCTGACGAATGCACGTGATGACTTTCTTTCCCAAATGTGCGCCAAGTGCCTGACTCAAGCCCACTGTGGTCGTTGTTTTACCTTCGCCGAGCGGGGTGGGCGTGATGGCAGTCACATCAACGTATTTGCCGTTGGGACGCTTGGCAAGACGGTCCAAAATCTCGAGCTTAACCTTGGCTTTATAGGGGCCATAAAGCTCGAGTTCGTTCGGGCGGATACCCATCTCTTCGGCCACTTGCAGGATCGGTTTCAGCTTGGCTTCCTGCGCGATCTCGATGTCGGAGGGAACCGGCCGGCGTAGTTTTAGCCTCGTTGGGACAAAGGTTTTCTTCACAACGGACTTTCTGACCGCGGCCTTCTTGACCGCTGGTTTCTTTTTCAAAGACTTTTTAGCTTTTACTTTAGTTGGCATTTTCACTCCTTTGCATGATTCTGTTTTTTATTATCGAAAGTTTTCCTGTTTTTGACAATGGCCGTCCGTCACTGATTTGGGATTACTAACCGCCCACAAAATTTTCCCAGTTTATGAATTTTGTACATTCAAGTTTGGTAGGGCATGTGGATTCTCTTGACGACACAGACCTTGTCTATTTCATCGGTCAAAGCAAATTGATTTCATTTGGAAGCAATCAATGTGCCGAGCATAGCGCCGTTCAATGCTTTCTCTGTATTTCCCGGCTCTTCGCCGGAAAATATCTGAACGCTTAAATCTGGAATTTGTCCCACAAGCGCGAGCATCTCTTCGACTTTGGATTTCATCCCGCCGGTGACATCCACGCCGTGCGAGCCGCCGATGTTTTGCGAAAATTTCTTATACGATGACGGCGTCACTTTCTCGACCTTTCGCTGGCGCGCCGGAAAATCGGCCCAGACTGCGGCTTCAATTCCAGCCAGCAAAATGCGACTCGGCTTGAGCTGATGTGCAAGATGAAACATCAACACTTCTGTGGAAAGCACCGCTCCGCCTTTGACTGAATCGAATGCCATGTCGCCGTAGATAACCGGCACAATGCCTGCCTTCAAGGCCGACTCGAGCGGCGACAAATTCCAATCTTCGATCTTTCCATCCTTTGAAACGATTCCGGCGGAAGGTTGAATCGCCATGATCGACAAACCCGCTTCATGCAAGGCTTCAATCACATAGCGGTTGAGTTGCGTGGCGCGATACCAGACTTCTGCGAAACCACCCCTCTCCTTCTCCCCCCAAACTCTTTGAATTTGGGGGGAGTGCCACGTAGTGGCGAGGGGGGCCCAATGCTCTTTAACGGCATAATGTCCAAAGGAGCCGGAGCCGTGTCCAATAACGAGATGCAGGTCTGGCGTCGAGGAAAATGCCGAATGGATTTCCCTCGCAAGGGTTTTTAGTTTAGCGAGTCGAACTGTGTATGGCTGAGTCTTATCCGTGATGAGCGACCCGCCAAGTTTGAGAAAGACCAATTCAGTCATGGGCACTGTTTTACCACAAATCCTTTCGAGAAAGAAGCAGTATAATGCCGCGCATGGATGTTCATTCTGGCTTCATCGCATTGGCTGTAATTTTAGTTGTGGTGGCGTTGTTCAGCATGCGAGGCGGGATTCGCGATATCCAATCGGCGCGCAAGCTGACCTTCTTTCGCCTGCGCCGCCAGCGGATGTCCGTTGGATGGCGGCTGCTGTGGTTCGCGCTGATTTGCGTGATTTTGGCCTATGCGCTGCCTGTATTTGGCGAGCCGGTTGTGTACGAATATTTTCCACCTTCGCCAACGGCTACGTTGACACCTTCCATCACATCGATTCCCTCGATCACGTTGACGCCAAGCATTACACTCACACCCTCGATCACATTGACACCCGCGCAGAGCGCGACTTTCACGCCGACCACGACACCGTTCCTGCCGCTTCCGGTATTGGCATTGTTTCAAAGCAATGTCACGCCGAACCCACAGGCGGTGTTTTCCCAAATTCAATTCACAACAAGCGGCAATAAGTATCCACCAGTTTCTCCTGCAACCGTATTTCAGAATCCGGTCGGGCATATGTGGGCGATATATTCTTATGACAAAATGACGCCCGACTCACAGTGGACGGCGGTCTGGTACCGCGATGGAATCCAGGTAAATTTGGACACTCATCCCTTCAAGGGTGGAACAGGAGGTTGGGATGAGACGGATTGGAATCCGTCTCCCTATGAATGGCTGCCTGGAAATTACACCGTGATCATTTTTGTTGGCGAAGAATGGAAAACAGTCGGACGCTTTATCGTGCAAGGCGCCCCGCCTCCCTCTCCAACCATCACCCCGACTTTCACACCTTCCAATACACCGACGAACACCATGACGCCCACTGACACGCGCACGCCAACACCGACGCGGACGCCCACGAATATTCCAACGTCAACCATCACACGCACGCCAACGCCCACTACAATTCCCTCGCCAATAGGAACCTGATCATGCCTGAAAAAGCCTTCCAAGATTATTACCCCGACCACATGGCCTATTGTTATGGCTGCGGGCGACTCAATGAATATGGGCATCAAATCAAAAGCTATTGGGATGGTGATGAATCCGTCGCTCGTTTTATACCGAAGCCATACCATATTGCCATTCCCGGTTATGTGTATGGAGGCTTGCTTGCCTCGCTGATCGATTGTCATGGGACGGGAACTGCTGCGGCGGCCGCCTATCGCGCCGAGAATCGCGGCATGGACACCGAACCGGCCCTTCGTTTTTTGACCGCTTCGCTGCACGTGGATTATCTCAAGCCCACGCCGCTTGGCATCGAATTGGAGATTCGCGGAAAAGTGAAAGAGATCAAAGGCCGCAAAGTGACCATCGAAGAATGGATCAATGCCGATGGCGTTGTCACCGTGCGAGGTGAGATTGTCACTGTCCAAGTGCCGGATCAGTTGGTGCAGGAATTATTACAAGCGCAAAATAAAACCTGACTTGTTGGGGAAGAGAATTTGCTTCGCGCCTTTGCGTTAAGTAAATATCGAAAAGTCACTTAATTTCATGTCGTTGCGAGGAGTGGCACGAAGTGCCGCGACGAAGCGATCTCCTAATAGAAAGAGGAGATTGCTTCGGGCGAAAGACACCGCCCTCGCAACGACAAATTCGTTTTTGATGAACATACTGACATCTACTTAAACGCTTTTCTGTTTTGAATTGACAACCATTGCCTTTGCAATTTGTGCGGCGAGACGCGCGTTGTTGAGTAGCAATGCAAGATTTGCGCGCAATGACTTTTCGTTGGTCAACTCGCTGATGCGTTGTAGCAGGTACGGCGTCAGTGCCTGGCCGTGAATCTTTTTCTCGGCTGCTTCCTGGGATGCCTGGCGAATGATCGGTTCCATCTCCGACTTTGAAATGGCGTTCGTTTCCGGGATCGGATTCGTCACTAGGACCGCGCTCCGTAAACCCATTAACCAATGCGCTTGTGCAAACTCCGCGATCTCTTGCGGGGAATCCAGCCGCACGCTGACATCCAAATCCCCGTCGCGTGAATAGAATTCCGGGAACTTGTCGGTCTGATATCCAACGACCGGTACTCCTATGGTTTCCAAATATTCGAGTGTTGCCGGTAAATCGAGAATCGCCTTTGCACCGGCGCAGACCACGGTCATTGGGATTTCGGACAGTGACTTCAAATCCGTTGAAACATCAAATGAATTTTCCTTGTGCACGCCGCCGATGCCGCCCGTTGCGAAGACTTTGATTCCGGCTTGGTGCGCGGCAAGCATCGTACCCGCCACGGTTGTGCCGCCGCTGGCTTTTTTCACGATGGCGGTCGCAAAGTCGCGGTGACTCACTTTCAGCGGGGACTTGGCTTCGGCCAGCCGCGCCAACTCCTCGTCCGTGAGACCGATGCGGATTTTTCCATCGATCAGCGCAGTCGTCGCGGGCGTCGCGCCTTCACTTTGGATTGCGGCTTCCATATTCCGCGCCAGTTGAACATTTTGCGGCTGCGGAAGTCCATGCGTGATGACGGTCGATTCGAGAGCTACGATGGGTTGGTTGAAGCGCAGGGCGCGTTCGACTTTGTCAGAGATTTGAATGTGAGGTGTTTGCATAGGTTTTATATTTTACAGAGTTCGGGATGGTCGAGCAAATGTCGGATAATCTGTTCGCGGCTGAAGGATGGGGCTTTCTTGCTTTCATATTCGATCAGCCATTCCGCCTTTCGATAATCACCGTCCAGCAGGTGCAGGAGTCTTGTGTATAGCTGATGCTCCGTATGGGTGGATGGAGCCGGGGGACGTAAATCCTCAGGCGGGTTCGGCACGACGCGCAATTTGGATGGTGGACGGTTATCGACATAATGTTGGTCGTGGAAAATCAGCGTCTCAAGGGCAGCAATCCCGTCATGAAGTTCTTTCGGCAACGGATCGCCTGCATTGTAGTAGAGATCGGCTGCTTCCCCGAGCAAGTCCCAATAGGCCATGATAAACCTGCGCACGTTGTTTTCCTGCTCCTCGTTTTGCCTGGATATGCCAACGGGAACTTTTTGGATGAGGTGCAATTTTTGATCGACGTATGCTTCATTATAAATTGCCGCGAAGGCATCCTGGCTTCCACGCTCCACATTTTCGCGATTGATTTGCCATGCGCGGATATGTTGATCGGTGACCATTTCACTGGCAATTTTATCGGGAATTTTCCACGTACCAACGCCGATCCAGTGCAAGTCCACCCCGCGGTCATGGGCGTGTTTGACAAATCGATCCAGTTGTCTAAAGATGCCGCTCAGTTCCGTGCGCGGGTGGAATTCAGGACGTTGGATTTGCGGCGGGTTGGTTGTGGCGGCCGTATTGGATGTCACTTCGAAGCGCTGGAATTGAATTGTGCGCTCTTGGGTTTCTGCCTGCTCGACTTCCGGCGCGCCAAAACTGGCGAGATATTCGCTCAAGTTGTTTTCACTCATGAATTCACTGATTGCTCCGCGAATCAAGCCCTGCGCTGTGTTGGTCCAGGCTGATGGGTGATCTGATGGATGCGGGCCGCCCGTCAACACGCGTGCTGTGGATTGATAAACAATATCTTCGATTGCTTTTTTGGAATAAGGATAAGGTAGCTCTTTGCTGGGTGCGGCCTTGTTCATCCCGTCTTCGCTGCGGCGTACGCTGTAAACCGCCCGCACATCCGTAGCGCTGATTGGCAGACCGTCGAGGCTCAGACCTTTGATCGTCATCCCTTCACCGGCAGGAGTGCCGATGTAATGATCGCGCAGATCGATCGCTTCGCGGAATCTTTCGAAGCCGTCAAGGATGGCTACATCGATCATTTCGTTCTTGTCATCGAGGTTGTAGCCCATTCTTTGCGTCGGGCCGATGATATGCGGCCTGCCATCAGCCTTTTCGAATAAGACGGCCGAATCGAACTCGACCACGACACGCCCCGGCCCGCCGATCTTGACCAGCGGCGATTCGAGGTCTGCGTCGACAATTTTCCCGCCGCGCACGTGGACGGCAAATCCGCTGCCGTCCAACGAAAGCTGTTGAATAAATCTGCGGGCGATGTTTACATCATTAAGTTCGAAAACATCCGCCAAATAATCCGACGCCATTTCGAGAGAAAAGTATTTGGTCAGGAAGAACGGGATGCAGATGTACGCAATCAGCGTGGCGATAAAAAGAGCTTGCTGTAAAAAATCGACGCCAGAAAAATTCCTGGTCAGAACTGCCGGGAGCAGGGTGCCCAAATGCGAAAGGATCGGGAAGAGGTTAGCAATCAGGTTGAGGGCGATCAGTCCAAGAAAAAGGAAATGGATAAGGCGGGCGCGGTGTACAGGCCCCCTCATCGATAGATCGAAGAACTCGTTGAGCCAGTGCTCAACAGACCTCCTTAAAAGCATATGGAATTTTTGCCATTCGACCGGGAAGGCAGAGGGTAGTTTTTGCGGAGCGTTCATAATTCATCCGTCTCCGCTTGTTTGATGATTTGGTCTATGGCGTCAAGCTCGGTGATGATGTCTTTGGATTCGGTTTTGGACGCTTTATTCGCGCGTAGAAACTCAAACAATCCAGGTGAAATATCAGAGGTCTGCTCGGCTGGTTCGTCCGGCTCCTTGCTCATGCGGCTGACCAAACGATCGTCACGGATGATCTCGCTGCGAGAGCGTTGCAGCAATGCCATCAAGGCCGAATCAAAATCGGATGGATTGGCTTTGATCAAACTGCGACTCAAATCATCCGCGTAGTCGCGCAAGGCATTCTGCTTCGCGTCTTCCTTGACGAAAGCGGTTTGCCGTTCGATGCGCTTGCTTTCCGCCTCGGCATTGACCAGCCAATTGGCATCCCATTCCTTGATG
>JBJKOR010000219.1:0-3641 GCA_046707185.1 Anaerolineales bacterium
GAATGGCTCGTGTACGATGCCGCCGATTTCGATATGAATCTCAAAGTGGATAATCCCAACGTGATAATCGCTGCCAGCGGGCCGGAACAAGCCAACGGCGATTGGATGGAATATCGCATCACTGCTGCACGCACGTTCGTGTGGTCAGCCAGCGACCAATTCAAAGTGAATGATTCCGCTGTTGGTCACGTCAAGCTGTACTCCTATTATTTTCCCGGCGATGAAGATGCCGGCGGCGAAATGGTCTGGATCGAGACTCAGGCCATCGGTCTGTATGAGGCGAAGTTCGGCCCGTATCCGTATCAAAGCATCAGCGTGGTCGAGACCGATGTTCCCGATGGTCAGGAATATGATGGGCTGGTATTCCTCGCCAAGAATTTTTATTCCAAATACAACGGCACTGCCCGAAGCGACCTGGCAACCATTGGGGCGCATGAGCTTGCACATCAATGGTGGTTTGGGTTGGTCGGCAGCGACCAGGCGGAGGAACCCTGGCTGGATGAGGCCATGGCAGTTTACACGGAGCGTATCTTTTACCAATACAATTATCCGAACTACGGTAATTGGTGGTGGAATTTTCGGGTCAATTATTTCAGTCCGGGCGGCTACGTGGATCAAAGCATCTATGACTTCTCGACCTTCAATTCTTATGTGGACGCGGTATATCTGAACGGTGCAGAATTCCTTGAGGCCCTGCGCAACCGGGTCGGCGACGAGGCGTTCTTTGCCTTCCTGAAAGATTACGCCTCACGCTACGCCCATAAACACGCCACCGCCGAAGATTTCTTCACGACTCTGCGCCTGCACACTGACACGGATTTTTCTGATATTATCCAGAAATATTTTCAAGGATCTTATTGATCAAATCGAAACACGGAGGAACCATGACACCGGCATCAAATTCAAAAAGCGGGGATTACTGGAAGCAACATGTGGTGAGTTGGGAAGCCAGCGCCTATTTCAAAGACAGCGGCAAACAGCCAACTTTTTGGGACAGCCTGTCCACGCTTTTCCGCGGACAGGGCATGTACGTCCGCATGGACGCCGCGCTGAAAATGGCCGCACCGTTTATCAAAGATAAAGTGATTCTCGATATTGGTTGTGCATCGGGACGTTTTGCTTTTCAATTGATGGAGGCCGGTGCGCAGAAAGTCATCGGCGTGGATGTTTCCTCCGAGGCAATCGATGCGGCGAATCAAAAACGGCTTGCCGGTCCGTATGCAGATCGCACCGAATTCAAAGTAATCGATTTGACGCAACCGAATGTGGAACTTCCACAAGTCGATCTCGTTACAGCCTTGGGCGTGATCGAATATTTCAACGCGGCCGAGCTTGATTCGTTGATGAGCCGCATGAAGGCAAAATATTTTCTTTTCGATTTTCCCGATGCGGAAGGCCGCCGAAAGGATTGGAGCACCTGGCAGTTGCGCCGTGTCTATCTCTGGCTGAACAAATGCCCCGGTGTTTATCTTTATAGCCACGAAGAATTCAACGCCATCGCCGCCAAATATGGTTACAAGGATATTTGGTATACACGTTACGCGACCTTTTACTACTCGACGAATCTGCCGCGCTCATAATTTCATCCGCTAATCTGCGCGAATTTGCGCGGAAAATTTAGCGAAGATTAGCGAACATTCGCGGAAAGAATAATGAATCAAAAAAGAATTGCCTGCATCACGCTCGATGTCGAAACGGATTTTCACGATCGCGAAGGGAGAATCCGTTTATTCGATGACGCTTCATTATTCGACCGATATACGGCTCTCATTAAAAAACACAATGTCAAGCTGACAGCTTTCCTCGTTACCTCCCTGCTCGATAAATACGGCGCTGACTATCGACGGCTCGCCGAAGCAATCCCGGTCGAGTTTGCGATTCATTCGCACGCGCACGATATGACTGATCCCTGCTCGCGCGCCGATATCGAAAAGGCCGTCCGCACCTATCGCGATTTCTTCGGGAAGAATCCGTCAGGTTATCGCGCACCGGTTGGACAGATTACGCGCCAAGGCATGAACGCTTTGCTCGATCTCGGCTTTCGATATGACTCGAGCATCTATCCGTCGGCGAGACCGGGAAGGCCCGGGTACAACAACCTGCATTTGCCGGTGGATCCGTTTCGGGTCAGGCGTGAAGCGAATTCCATCATCGAGATTCCATTTGGGACAATGTCGAGAATCCGTTTGGTGTTTTCGTTAAGTTATGTCAAATTGTTGGGCTGGAATACTTATAAAGCGTTGTTGACATTTTTCCCTTTGCCAAAACAAATCGCCATCCTTTCCCATCCCTACGATCATTATTTTCATTTGCTGCCGCAAACCACCGACGGCTGGGAAAAACCTTTTCTGCAACGTAATGCCAAAACTGCCTTCGAGCTTCTCGAAACGATGATAAATTTCTTACATAACGCGGGGTATGAATTCGAATTCATGGGCGGTCTGTGTGATTATCTTGAGAACGAGCATTTGCCTGTTTATGATTTGGAAAAAGCGATTCGCTGATTATTAGAGGATAAATACATGTCTGAAAAAATGCCGGTTTTATTCGTTGGACACGGCAGCCCGACAAATGTTATCGAAGACAATGAATTTTCGCGCGCTTGGAAGGCAGCCGGAAAGGCTTTGCCAAAACCCAAGGCTGTCATTTGCATTTCTGCACATTGGGTGACGCGCGGCACGCTGATCACGGCCATGGACAAGCCGCGCACCATGTATGATTTCTACGGCTTTCCACAGGAGATGTACGAAATCCGTTACGACGCGCCGGGCGCGCCGGATTTAGCGGAACAGGTTCGACGCATTATCAAGAACACCGAGGTCAAGCCGGATTTGGAGTGGGGACTCGATCACGGAACATGGACGGTGCTCAAGCGCATGTTCCCGAAAGCCGATGTGCCTGTGATTCAAATGTCGCTGGACGCCAACATCGAACCGCAAAAACATTACGAGATCAGCGCCCAATTGAAGGAGTTGCGTGAAGAAGGTGTGCTGATCGTCGGCAGCGGAAATATCGTTCATAATCTGCGCATGGCGCGCTTTGACGATTCCGCCTACGGCTGGGCCGTTGAGTTCGATCAACGCATTGCGAATTGGATTCGACAGAACGACCACGAACCGATCATTCACTTTGAAAAAGGTGACCAGGCCGCGTCACTGGCCATCAACTCCGCCGAACATTATGTGCCGTTACTTTATACACTTGCGCTGCAAGAAGAAAACGAACCCATCTCGTTTTTTGCCGATAAGGTGATGGGCGGCTCGATCTCGATGAGATCGGTAAGAATCGGGTAATGTGCGTGTAGAGGCGCAGCAATGCTGCGCCCCTACGGAGAATCATGAATCGTCCTTTTGTTACCATCAACATCGCCGCGACCGCCGACGGAAAAATAGATACGTTCGAGCGGCGCGGCGCGGCAATCTCATCTCGACGCGACAAAGAACGCGTCGATCAATTGCGCGCCCAAGCCGATGCAATCATGGTCGGCGGGCACACATTGCATAACGAAGACCCGAAGTTGACCGTCAAATCCGAAGCATTACGCGCCGAACGCCTCGCGCGCGGACTTCCAGCGAATCCCGCCAAAATTGGCATTTCTTCACGCCTGCATCTCGATCCCAATTCGAGCTTTCTCAATGCAG
>JBJKOR010000220.1:0-1923 GCA_046707185.1 Anaerolineales bacterium
TTTCACAAAGATAAACGGCTCGCTTTCACACAGGATTGCAACCATCTTTTCTCAAAAATTCAGCCCCTAATTTGGGAATTTGACTTGGCAAGCGCATCCAATAACTCCGCTTTCATTTGGTCAGCTATTTCCGTCTCCTTCGCATACAAATCATGCATTTCTTCGAGATCATCGTCCAAATTGTACAACTCATAAGCATCATCGTACCCTTGTCCATAACCCAGGTAATGGATTAGTTTATACGATCCCTTTCTCATCGCAATCGTGGCGATTCGGAGCGGGGCAAAAGCCGGATTCTGCTTTGCTTCCACCGAAAAGCTGATCCTTAACGGATCATACTCCCCGCCCAGACCAGGCAGTAAAGTCCCTTCGCACCAATCCGGAACGGACTGACCGGTGAGATGTGCAAGCGTCGGCAGAACGTCCACGCTGTTGGTCGACTGATGGATGTCGTTTCTTCTGCCCTGACCCGGCATCGAGATCAGCAACGGAATACGAAGAACCGGATCATATAGCAAAGGCGTATAGTGGAATTCTTCTCCGCGCTCAAAGAGTTGTCCGTGATCCGCCGTTACAACAACGATACTATGATCGAGCAATCCGGACTGTTCCAATGTATCCAACAGACGGCCAAATTGGAAATCCACATTGGCAATGTACGCGTCATATTCTCTACGCAATCCATTGAGCTCGAACTGAGCGCGTTTCATAGTGCTTAAAGGATGTATCGGTTTCTCCAGAGGCAGATAATTATCCACAAACTTCGAGGAAAATTCCTTGGTCGGGCGGAATGGCTCGTGAGGCGAGAAAAAATGAAAATATGCAAAAGTGGACGATTGAATGGCATTTAGCACTGAGATGACACCGTTGAAAACATCTTCCAATCGAAAGTAAATCGGATAAGATTCCACGTCCGGCAAACCGCTTGGAAATTGACTGGAATAAGTTGCTTGAGCATTTGCTGTTTGCCCCATGAAGTAAAGCCTCTGAATCGTTCCAAGCAATAACGAGCCGGGAGGATCCAATTGCATTCCGAACAGGAAGTCATCAAACGAGCGGTGGCCTGCCAAGAGATCGTGATGGAACCAACTGCCGTCAACACTGTTCACCTGGCTGAAGGTTTGCGGGGAGAGGTGAATGTCAACATCAGAATGGAACTGACTGATGATGTAATTGGCCCACACGTTCTGAGTGAACGCCAAGCGTTTATGCCCGCCCTTCATGGCTTGAAAGATATTGTTTCCGATCAAGGCTCGATTCATCAATCCGTGGCCGTTGATGGCGCGATGAGTCCAGGGATACAAACCGGTGAGCAGGGACGCGGTGCCCGGGGTGGTGAAGTTTCCGGCGGAGTAATGCGAATGGTAAACGGTGGCATGTTGAGCAAAGCGTGTGAAATTCGGGGTAGTGTCGCGCGGATAACCATAAACAGAGAGATGGCGAGCGCTCATGGCATCGAACAAGATAATGATCACGTTCTTCGGGGAATCCTGCCGATCCAGATTCCACACAGCAGCAGGTTTTCCAAGCCATGGCCGCATTGCCAGCGTGGCAGGCAAAAGAGCAGAGAGTTTGAGAAAGTCGCGTCGACTCATCCGAAACATATAATATCTTCCTATAAGATATTCCGAACGATCACAAGCAGTTCATGTCTTATATTATAGCAAATCAGGATTGTCGAACGAGGAGCGGTTCCATGCCGCTCCTTTATGTTTTGGAACCAACCCAAATTTCCCCTTGCCAGAATCCAAGCGACCGTATATACTCACTAAGTGAGTATATCTCGAATTCATCATCACACTGGGAATCTTTCTCCTGAATTTGCTTTGCTTGGTTTTCTCATCACAGGTCCAAGCCACGGCTATGATGTATACCAACGCTTCACCACTGAACTGGGCCAGGTGTGGCATTTAAGTCAAAGCC
>JBJKOR010000221.1:0-5226 GCA_046707185.1 Anaerolineales bacterium
TATGACGCCTTCAAGCAAAGCGAAGAAGTGCGCGCCCGCGCCGGATATATGTCGCAGAAGTTTGCGCTGTATGACGAGTTGACCGTTTGGGAGAATTTGACTTTTTATGGTGGTGTGTATGGAATCCGTGATCGAGGCCGCATCAGGTCCACGCTCGAATTGGTCGGCCTGACCGGTCACGACTCCACACAGGCGCGGTCGCTCTCGGCGGGATGGCGTCAGCGACTTGCATTGGCCATTGCCTTGGTGCATGGACCGAAATTATTGTTCCTCGATGAACCGACCTCCGGCGTTGACCCGACTGCGCGCCGTGCTTTCTGGGATTTGATCTACAACCTTGCTGAAAGCGGTGTGACGATCATGGTCACCACGCATTACATGGACGAAGCCGAATATTGTGAGCGCGTGGGCATCATGCGCGACGGAAAATTATTGGCGATGGATACGCCGTCGAATTTGAAAGCGAAAGTGATTCCCGGCGACGTGTGGGAAGTCTTTGCCGAGCCATTGCAAAATGGACTCGCCGCTCTGCATGATGTACATGGCGTGTTGCGAGTTGGACTCGCGGGCGATCATATCCGCACGATCACTGAGCGCGGCATGAAGAATGATGCTCTTTATGATGCGTTGAAAGAAAAGTCCGTGAACGTGCGTGAGATTGCCCCCGGCGAGCCGACGCTGGAAGATGTGTTTCTTTCGTTGGCACGTTAAAAACTTGGCAAGTTAGCAAGTTGAAACGTTCCAACCTTCCAACTTGCTAACTTTCTCTTGAAAATCCGTTCATACCGCTGGCAAGATAATAATTGTTCCTTCTCGGAGTAATCATGAACTTTAAACAACAATTTCGTCATGCCTTTCTCACTGTTCTCAAACATACTTTGAATCCCGTAACCCGCCGTATTGCACATTCATCGTTCGGACCTTTTGCCATCGTCCAGCACGTGGGACGGCGCAGCGGCAAGGTGTACGAAACGCCCATTATCGCAAGAATTGTCGAAGATGGCTTTGTGATCGAGCTGACTTATGGTCACGATGTGGACTGGCATAGGAATGTGTTGGCGGCAGGCGGCTGTAGGATGATCTGGCATCGCAAAGAATATGTGATGGATAAGATCGAACCATTGGATACAAAAACTGGCATGGCTGCATATCCACCTCCGCTACGTTTTATCCTACGTCTTCTCCGAAGGAAAGATTTCGAGAAGATGAAGTTTCAACACACCGAGACCTGACATGTCTCATTGTGGCGCGTGCCGAAGTTGTATCTTGCGTGGGCAGTGGCGCGCATCCATTGAACTTCTGTGAAGACATGTCAGGTCTGAAACTAAAATGGAAGATATGTTTTTGTCGCTGGCGAGGTAAAGCAAATTTCTGAGACTTCCGAATTCTCGAAGAATTCGGAAGTCTGTAAGATTATGTATAATGGGAAATGAGATATGTGTTGAGCGAGGAGAAGGCAAATGGCTAATGAAGAACAGTTAGCAATTTTAAAGCAAGGGATAGAAGCGTGGATCAATTGGTGCAGGGAAAACGAACCTGTCGAATTCACTCCCCATAACGCTAATTTTCTTGAAGGACCGCGTAGGGAGGCTAAGCGCTACGATGTTGATCTTGAGCACGCTGACTTGGTTAGAGCTGATCTCTATCAAGCAGATCTTCGTTATGTAGATCTTAAGTATGCCAATCTGGTTGGAGCCAATCTTTATGCTGCTGACCTCTATGATGCCGATCTAGCTGGAGCTAATCTCATGGATGCTGATCTTGTTAAAGCCAGCCTCAATGAAGCTGATCTCAGTGGTGTTAACCTTGTTAGAGCACAGCTTGGCTTCGCTAATTTTGAAGGAGCTATTCTTAGGGGAACCGATTTTAGTGAATCACTATTAGGTTCTACAATTTTCATCAGAGTTGATTTGAGTGAAGCAATTGGTCTTAAAGATGTGCGCCATGCACTTCCCTCTATGATCGATAGGAGTGCGCTACAACAATCCAAGGGTAAAATTTCTGAAGCTTTTCTGCGCGGCTGTGGTCTTAGTGATTGGGAAATTGAATCTGCAAAACTCTATAACCCTGATTTAACTAACGATGAGATTGCAAAGATTCAATATCGCATTTATGAATTACGAGCAACACAAGCCTTACAAATATCTCCGTTGTTCATTTCTTATTCACACGCGGATAAACCTTTTGTAGATAAGATGGATGCTGCACTTACCAAGAAAGGTGTGCGTTTCTGGCGTGATATTCACGATGCAACGACTGGTCGGCTTGAAACACAAATTGACCGCGCCATTCGTCAAAACCCAACGGTGCTGTTGGTGCTTTCCAAGAACTCGATCAAAAGCGATTGGGTTGAGCATGAAGTCCGCACGGCGCGCGAACTTGAGAAAGAATTGGGTCGCGATGCGTTGTGTCCCATTGCGCTGGATGACAGCTGGAAGTCCAGTCCGTGGCCCAAGCGCGTCATGGAGCAAGTGATGGAATATAACATTCTTGATTTCTCGAAGTGGGAAGATGATTCTGTGTTTGAAGAACAGTTTGGGAAATTGCTGAATGGGCTTGATTTGTTTTATAAGAAATCGAAGTAACATGATGTCATTGCGAGAAGCGAAGCGACGAAACAATCTCCTGTATAAACGAGGAGATTGCCACGCTCGCTCGCAATGACATGCTACTTGTTTACTGGCTTTGCTTTACCGGCGCTTCGGGGATGATCAGCGCCATGATCAAATAGCCAACGATCACTCCCGGACCGGTGAGGAAGATCAACAGAACCGCGATGAGTCGAACTACGGTGGGGTCGAGGTTGGCATATTCGCCGATGCCCGCGCAAACCCCGGCGAGCATACGATTGGTCGTACTGCGAGTTAATTGCTTATAGGTATTCATCAAGTCGCTCCTTATGTTTTCACCCAAACATACGAAGCGGGGTTGAAGAAGTTGCAGCTTACATCGATTATGAAATGAGGAGATTGCTTCGAGCGGGTCTCGACCATCGCTCTCGCAATGACACTTGGGACTACTTCCCCGTGAAATATTGCAGCGCCAACCTCAAGCGTTCTTCCACATCGTCGGGCGCGTCCTTCGGCATCGATTGGATGGCGGTCTGCGCTTCGACCACCGAATAACCTAACGCGGTCAGCGCGGCGAGCACTTCACTGTCCTTATCGGATAATGCCGCGACTTTCGATAAAGCGTCCGCAGGCTTCAATCGGTCGTGCAAATAGAGGATGATCTTTTGCGAGGTCTTCTTGCCCACGCCCGGGACGCGGCTTAGGAGATCCGGCTCTTCGGTGAACACGGCGCGTTGAACGGCGTCCAGCGTCAGCGTGGAAAGAACCGAGAGCGCCGCTTTCGGTCCGACTCCGTCCACGCCCAGTAGCATGGTGAATAATTCTCGGTCGGGTTGCGACTCGAAACCATAGAGAGTCAGCGCATCTTCCCGGACGATCAGGTGGGTATACAGCAAAAGGACTTCGCCGGTCTTCAGCCGGCCCCGCAGAGGGGCAGGGACAAAGACGCGCAGTCCCACACCGCCGACCTCGATAACCAGAGCGTTCTCTTCGATTTGACTCACTTCACCGCGCAAGGTCGCAATCATGGTTCTATTTAACCACATTTTCGCTTGGAGAGGTTGGGAACCTGCCGATGATTTATAATTACGGGTTAGTGCCTTTTCGAAAGGGATTTGCCACGGAGACACAGAGATGGGAAAAATGCTCTGTGTCTCCGAGTCTTTGTGACAACAACAAATTTACTTGTAACCAAAATTACCAGGAGAAATAGTATGTTATCGAAAACCGAAATTCCCAATACGCCTGTTCACGCCGTGCCGCCGCCGTTGATTCAGGTTGGGGGAACTCATTTGGAGATGGGACACCAGATCGGTGAGGCTTTTCGCCAACGAGTTCAGCACAGCGTTGACAATGCGCGTGTGCTGATCGATTCTGCATACGACCAGCTTGAATTGACCTGGCAGGGCGCGCAGATTCAATCGCGCAAGTATTTGCCATTTGCCGAGGAACGTTATCCCAAGTACGTGGATGAAATGCGCGGCATTGCGGAAGGCGCGAACGTGGCGTTCAATGATGTCATGACTCTCAATGTCATGGAAGCGGTCACCATGGATGCACTGCATCTTACGCGCTGCACAAGCTTCGCAGTGAACGAGGAGCGTACTGCTGATGGTCATGTGCTGGCCGCGCACAACGAGGATTGGCTTCCCGAAGATGAAGACGATGTTTATGTGATCTCCGCCAAGCCGAAGGATGAACCACCGTTCCTTGCCATGACGTATGGCGGACTCCTGCCAAACGTTGGGTTCAACGCCTATGGCATCGCCCAATTAATCGACTCCGTGTATCCTTCCGATTCGCGCATGGGGATTCCGCGTCTGGTGGTGGCGCGTGCCGTGCTGGCCGCGCGGCGCATTTCGGGCGCGATCGGGCGCGCATTGGTGCCGCACCGCGCCGCAGGCTACAACCATATGTTGATCCATGAAAGCGGCGAGATGTATTCGATCGAAGTCTCGGCGCAGCGCTTCGACATTCTGCACGGCACGGACGGCTATCTCGTTCATACGAACCATTATCTTTCGTCAACGATGAAGGAAGTGGAGAGCGATCCCGAAGAATTGATCTCTTCGCGCGTGCGATATTTCCGCGCCAATCGATTACTGCGCCAGCGGCCGACGCATTCCATCAAGACACTGCAGGCCATTCAAAAGGATCATGTCAACTTCCCCAACTCGATTTGTCACCATGCCGTTGAGCGGACCGATCCGCTGGACCGCGAGAAAACCATCAATGCCATGGTAATCGATTTGACGGCGCGCGAGATGCACATCTGCTGGGGCAATCCGTGCCAAAACGCATATCACACCTATCATTTGGATGCGTAGCGCATAATGTCATTACGAGCCTCCATCTCGCTGAACGGAGGGCAAAGCCCTAAGTCGAAGCGGCACCGTGGCTTTTCGCGATGACAACTGTTATTTGTATAAATTATTCTTTTGAATGTATCGATATACCGGGGAAAGTAAATAATATCGAAACGGCAAAGCGTGCGCGGCGCGGCGCCGAATTTCGCTGGAGGCGATTTCGAGCAGAGGTGCTTCGACGAATTTGACTTTGGCTTTCAAGCCGGGAATCTTTTTCTCCAAGGCTTGCATGTCAATCGAATCGCCGGGACGGCGCATCACGCCGATTTGATGGCACGCCGCCACCAGGT
>JBJKOR010000222.1:0-15208 GCA_046707185.1 Anaerolineales bacterium
TTCCTGGTAGGCGCCCTTCACCAAGCGAATCGGTGTGTTGCTTTCGAGCACTTTGCGGGCATCGGCTTCGGTGCGATAGAGATACGATTGCAACACCACGCCGGTATTTTGATACCCTTTCTTCTGCATTTGGAAATACAGGTTGAGGGTCTTATCGGTATAGGGCGTATCTTCCATGTCGATGCGGATGAAGTTGCCGTGTGTCTGGGCGCGGGCCAGAATCCGCTCGAGGTTCTCGGCGCACAGGTTCTCGTCGAGGCCCAGGCCGATCTGCGTCAGCTTGATGGAAACGCTGGCGCGCGCGCCATCCTTCTTGATCTCATCGATGGTATTCAGGATTTCGGATGTTGCTTCAGAAGCTTCGTCAGGAGTGCTGGTATGTTCCCCCAAATGGTCGAGCGTTACATTGATGTTCTTTGCGTTCAATTCACGGATGGCCCGGATGGCGTCTTCGACTGCTGTTCCGGCCACGAAACGGGAGGCGGTGTGCCAGGCAAACTTCCATTGGGTCACCATGTTCTGCGCCCAGGCGGCTTTGGAAAGGTAGATCAAGAACGAGCGAAGCATAGGCTTCCTTTCTTAACAAAGGCTAACCTATTCTAGCACAAGTGCCCCATTTGCTTGTGTTATACTTTTTTACGATGAAAGTCACTTTTCCGTTGGAGGCATAGTTGAGAAATCGCAATTCAAACATCCTGTTGCGAGGCACGGCTATCCTTTTATTGAGCATTGCGCTGATCCTCGCCATTATTTCGTTGATCGGGTACAGCAGCCGGCGGGATTATTACCCTTCGGGCATGACGATTGCCGGTGTTCCGGTCGGCGGCCTTGACCCACAAGCGGCTTCCCAGCGTGTCTTGCAAGTTTATAGTTATCCCATACAAATTCAATACAACGGCGGAATCGTCGACGTAGCCCCGAGCATCATTGGTTTTCAAATGGATATGGAGTCGATGCTGGCCGCTGCCGATTTGGTCCGCACAGGCGGTTCCTTCTGGGGCGGATTTTGGGATTACCTCTGGAATCGTTCCCCCCAGCCGGTTGCGATCCCGTTAAGAGCTACGATTGCCGAGGATCGTTTGCGCGCCTATTTGCAGACGGAGATCGCACCGCGCTACGATCATTCCTCCACAGCTGCCGAGCCGATTCCCGGCACGCCGAACTATACGTCCGGCAAACCCAGCCAGACCTTGGATATTGACCGCGCCGTTCCATTGATCGAGAATGCGCTGCAGTCGCCTACAAGCCGGGTGGTGGTTTTGTCGTATACAACCTCGGTTGTGGCGCGTCCGACGATTCAGAGTTTGGAAACTCAGCTCAAGCAAATCATCCAGGTATCGGGCTTCAATGGCGTGATTGGCTTCGACATGATCGATTTGCAGAGCGGGCAGGAAATTCATTTTGCGCTCAATCAAGGCCAGGAAATTTCCGTAAAACCTGATTTGGCTTTTGCGGCACAGAGCACGACGAAAATTCCCATTCTGGTTTCCTATTTCATCCAACATGGTTCGGCGCCGGTGGACAGCGCGACCAATGCAAAAATCGTGGCCATGATCCATGCTTCGGATAATCCCTCCTCCGATGCCATGATGCGCGTGATCGACCCGAATATCGGCCCGTTGGTGGTCACGCAGTACATGCAAAAGTTGGGACTGTCCAGTACGTACATTATTGATTTCTATTGCAGCCCTGAGGCTCCCTGTCCGCCGCTGCAAGCGCCGCCAAAGACACCGGCTAGTCAGCGGCCGGACAGCAACATCACCAATCCCGATACGTATAACGAGACCACCCCTTCTGATATGGCCATGCTGATGGAGGATATTTATCAATGTTCGCAAACGGGCGGCGGTGCTTTGGTGGCGGCTTTTCCCGATAAGATGAGCAAGGACGTTTGCAAGAAGATCATCAATTATCTCGTGGATGATAAAATCGGCCAATTGATCGAAGCCGGTGTGCCGGATGGCACGGTGGTGGCGATGAAGCACGGCTGGATTTCACGCAGCATTGGCGGCGGCCTCACCGATATTAGCGCCGATGGGATCGTCTACTCGCCCGGCGGAAATTTCGTGATTTCGGTTTATACGTATAAGGCTGAAAACGATTTTGACCCAACCAATCTAATGATCGCCAATCTTACCAAAGCGGTCTATAACTACTTCAACCTTCCAACGGGATGAAATCCACAATAGTTTGTGCGTATGTAAAAAGAATTCATGGATATTAGCGGACAAAAATATTTTTCATACGAACTTCGAGAAAGTCATAAGGTACGCTCGGCTCCTCTCTTGAAAAAAGGGAGGAGTTCTTTTTTTCGTAATATAATCAGCCCATGAGCGCCTCACTCGGACTCTTTCGCCTTCAACAAATAGACAGCCACATTGCCCGGATCGAAGCGCGATTGGCGGACATCCAAAAAACGCTGGAGGATAATGCCGAAGTCCAGGCCGCGCTGAGCCAGGTCAAGGCCGCAGAGGAGGAACAACGCGTTTCGGAGCGGAATCAGCGCAAGTCGGAGGATGAGGCGAAGAGTCAGCAGATCAAGATCCAACAAGCAGAGTCGAGTCTCTATGGCGGTTCGGTTCGTAATCCGAAAGAGTTGCAGGATTTGCAGGCCGATATTGTTTCTTTGAAAAAACATTTGAACGTATTGGAAGAACGTCAGCTTGAAGATATGCTGAAAACGGAAGCTGCACAAGCCGCTGTCGAAAAAGCGCATACCGATTTGAGCTTGCTTCAAGCGCGCACGAGCGGCGAGCATCGTAATTTGCTCGAAGAACGAGATTCACTAAATCTCGAGCGGACGCGCTTTCAATCTGAACGAGGAGCGGCAGTCAGTACGATTGCCGCGGATGTGTTGAAGACTTACGAGGACCTGCGCCAGCAGCGGCGCGGTGTGGCCGTCGCGCAGGTTTCGGATAATGCGTGCGGAGCGTGCGGCACAACCTTGACGGCCGCCATCCAACAATCGGTGCATCATGCCGCGGTGCTTGTGCGCTGTCCATCTTGTGGAAGAATTCTATACGCTGTTTAGCATTTCATGCGAATACCATTCTCGCTCGATACGCTCTCGTTTGTAGTTGGCTTTGTGACTGCCAGTGTGTTCTGGTGGCTCGTGGGCCGTGCTCGTCCTTTATGGATGCAAATCAGGCAGAACCGCGCGCGGCAAAGCGAGGAAGCTCAAGCCCGGCGCGTGAGCGGCGTGGAGGAGAATCATCGCCAGTTGACATTGCGCCGCGCACAAGGGATGCATTTGGCCGCGCCGCTTTTTGCGTTGGATGAAATTGTTCAGGAGCCGCGCGTGCTGGCGCCGCTTCCGCGCGTCGAACCCGGCGGGCCGATTGCCAATGAAGATGTTGTCACGGAGACCCTGCCGTATCTTCCAACCTGGCCGGAACTGGCGGCCATCTTCAATGCACCCACGTTGACGATTCCGCAGGCATTGAGCGGCGGCTGCAACTTGGTGCTGATCGGTCAGCCGGGCATTGGCAAAACGGTTGCTTTGGCGCATTTGGCTTCGCTGGCCGCCAACCGCGATGAAAGCCTTGGAGCGTTAAAGGATCACATTCCCTTCCTTTTTCACGTTGCGGATTTGAAATTGCCTGTGAGGGATGCCAAGAAAGTTCTCGATCCCATCGTTGATTTTGCTTCACAAAACACTTCCGTTTTCGACGCGGGCCGGATACCGGCTTTCGTCGAAAGCGCTTTTCGTTCCGGCCATGCTTTGTTCCTCCTCGATGGTTGCGACGAGTTGACCACGGATGGCCAAAAAATCGTTTCGGAGTATTTGAAGATTCTTCTGCAAGCTTACCCCAAAACCCGCATTGTGATCACGGGCACGCCGGAATATCTTGGGGAGTTAATTGGGTTGGGCTTTGCGCCGCTTTCCATTGCTGCCTGGAATCAAACTCGCGTGAAGCAGTTCATTCATCACTGGGGGGAACTGTGGAACCAGTTTATCCGAGTCGAGGCATGGGCGCAGACCGGACCTGAACAGGTGGACCCGATTTTGCTCAATGCCTGGTTGGACCTTAACAACCAGAAGTTGTCGCCGCTTGAGTTGACGCTGAAAGTTTGGGCGGGTTATGCCGGGGATAGCCTCGGCTCCCGGACGTTGGATGCGATCAGTTCGCACATCCGCAGGTTATCGCCTGCCAATATACCGGTGGCCGCGCTCGAGGCGCTGGGCATGCAAGTCATCTTGAACGGCCAGCCTGTATTCGATCCGCATAGTGCGCGCGAATGGGTGAGGTCTTTTGAACCGCCCGAAGAGGCTGCCGAGGAAGCGGGGCAGACCGCTTCTGAGGAAGGTGCGGAAGAGTCGGAAGGGAAGAAACAGAAGAAAACAAAAGTAGTTGCGCCGAAACCCACCTTTGGCTTATTGAGCCAGATGGCCTCCAGCGGGTTATTGATTTCGCATCCGGGCGATAGGATGCGCTTTGTTCATCCGGTCATCGGCGGATATTTGGCCGGCCACGCCCTGACCGGATACAATGCCGCGGAGACTTTGTTGAACCAGCCGGATTGGTCTGGAAAGTATCTGGCGATCAATTATCTCGCGGCGGTCGGAGATGTCAGTAAGTTTGTGGAGCGTATGTTGGAATGGTCGCGCCTGCCGATCCAGCGCCCGTTGACCACCGCGGCGCGCTGGCTAAAGGATGCGCCGCGCGATGCTCCCTGGCGCGGAAAAGTCATGGCGGCTTTGGCGAAGTTGTTGCAAACCGAGGGATTGCCTTCTGCCTTGCGCGGACAAGCTCTGGCTGCGCTCGTCGCGGGTAATGATCCAGTCGTGACGAATTTGTTTCGTCAGGGCATGGGAACGAATTCGTCTGAAGTGGTCAAGTTTGCGGCATTGGGTTGTGGCGCCATGCGGGATGTGAAATCGATAAAGGCTCTTGAAGATATTCTTGGGTCGCCCAGTGTTTCTGTGCGCCGCGCCGCTTGTCTGGCGCTGGTTTCCATCGGGACAACGGCAGCGCTTGAGATCGTTGCAAACATCCTCCTTCATGCAGAGGATGACCTTCGCCGTGCGGCGGCGGAGGCGCTTGCCAATGATCCGGGTGAGGGGTACGCCATGTTGAAAGATGGCACGACGCTTTCGGATATCTCGGTGCGCCGCGCCGTGGTGTATGGACTGGCGCGCGTCCCTGAACCGTGGGCGCTCGAATTGGTGCAAACGGTTCAGTTGGAGGACGAACAATGGATCGTGCGCAATTCCGCCGGTCAGGTGATCGACGCGTACAATCAGGCGGAGAATCCGCGCGTGCCGCGTCCGTTGACGCCGCCCTCCGAGACTCCCTGGCTGCTCGAGTTTGCAGGCACACAGGGAATGGGAATTGTGCCTGGCTCACCGGCCACCGATATTCTGATGTTGGTGTTGAAGAGCGGCAAAGAGGAAGAACGTTTTGCCGCGCTGCCCTACATGAAAAGAAACCTGACCGATGGGTCCATCATGGAAATGTACCATGCCATGTATGGAGATAATCCCGATCTTCGTGATGCGGTGTTTTTGACCTTGTGGGAAGTCGGAACTGCGGGTTATAAATTGCCTGACCCGACTCAATTTGGATTTTCATAATATGCTAATCACAAACGCCACACTTGTTACTTGGGAGTTGCCGAACCATGTTTTGGAGAATCAAGCTCTGCTGATCGAGGGCGGCAAGATTCGTGAGATTGGCCCCACGTCGAAACTGGAAAAGGCATATCCGAAATCGAAGCGGCTCGATGCACACGGACAGATCGTGATGCCGGGCGGCATCTGTGCTCACACTCACTTCTACAGTGCATTTTCGCGCGGCATGGCAATCCCCGGTTCAGCGCCGAAAGATTTTCCTGAAATTCTCGAAAAGCTGTGGTGGCCGCTCGATAAATCGTTGCTCGAGGAAGATATCCGCTACTCGGCGCTGCTCAGCCTTGTCGATGCTGTCAAGCACGGCACGACTATATTGTTCGATCATCATGCTTCGCCCAGTGCCATTGATGGGTCTCTGGACATCCTTGCTGAAACAGTTGACCAATCGGGATTGCGCGCCGTGCTGTGTTACGAAGTCACCGATCGCGACGGCCCGGATAAAGCCACGGCCGGAATCAAGGAAAACATCCGGTTTATCAAACGCCTGGCAGCGAATCCACATCCGCGTCTCGCCGCGACTTTTGGTTTGCACGCCAGCCTGACGCTTTCCGGCGCAACCCTGCAGGCTTGCCGCATCGCCGCGCCCGAAGGAACGGGTTTTCACATCCACGCCGCCGAATCCGATGTTGACGAATGGGACAGCCTGAATAAGTCTGGTATGCGCGTGATCGATCGCTTGCAGCAGCATGAGATTCTCGGTCCGAAGACTATCGCTGCTCATGGCGTAGCCATCGATGCACGTGAAATGCAAATCCTGGCGGAGACAGGAACGTGGCTGTCGCATCAGCCGCGCTCGAACATGAATAACGCGGTGGGCGTTGCGCCGGTTGAATCGATGATGCGTGCCGGCGTCAAGGTTTGTCTTGGAAACGACGGATTCTCCAATGCCATGTGGGAGGAATGGAAAGCGGCCTATTTGGTGCACAAGGTTTGGAATCGCGATCCACGCCGAATGTCCGGGACAAGCGTAGCCGAGATGGCCGTCTACAACAATGCCGCGCTGGCAAACGTCTTCTTCCCGAATGCGCCGATTGGTCAACTCGTTCCCGGTGCGGTGGCGGATTTGATCTTTGTCGATTACCAATCGCCGACCCAATTGACCGCAGATAATTTTCCCTGGCACATCATCTTTGGATTTCAACAGGATATGATCACGACTACAATTGTGGAAGGAAAAATTTTGATGAAAGATCGAAAACTGCTTACGCTGGATGAAGTCGAGATTGCCGCACGAGGGCGCGAACTGGCAAACAAAGTTTGGAAACGCTATCAGGATAGATTCAACTCATGAGTGATTCACCGCTTCTTCTTTCGATTGCAGTTCTTGGCGGTACGGGTAAGGAGGGCAAAGGCCTTGCTTATCGCTGGGCGAAAGCAGGCTATCACGTTTTCATTGGTTCGCGCAGTGCAGACAAAGCGAAGGCTGCTGCGCAAGATTTGCAGATGATGCTTCACGGCGAAGCCAGCATCGAAGGTCTGGGCAACGCGGAAGCTGCTCAAAAAGCGGACATCGCTGTGATCACGGTTCCCTATTCTGCGCATCGCGCTACACTCGAAGCAGTAAAAGATTCATTGAAAGGCAAGTTGTTGATCGATGTGACAGTTCCGATTGTCCCGCCGAAGGTCACGAAAGTGCAAATGCCGCCAGCCGGTTCCGCCGCACAGGAAGCGAAACAAATCCTGGGTGAGGACGCGGAGGTCGCCGCCGCGTTCCAGAATATTTCACATGAACATCTTTTGCAGGATCACGATGTGGAATGCGATGTGCTGGTCACCGGCTCGAGCAAGAATGCACGTGCCGAAACATTGAAACTCGTCAGCGCCGCCGGATTGATCGGTTGGGACGCGGGTCCGATTGAAAATTCGGTCGTCATAGAAGGAATGACCAGCGTGTTGATTAACATCAACAAACAATACGGCTCCACGCATGCGGGAATCAAGATCACTGGCGTTACGAAACCCTAAGGGTCTTTAAGACCCTTAGGGTTTGAGCTATCACAAATGTCTCTTACCCTCGCTCCTCTACAAAATATTCCTCTAATCCGCCAAGGTGATGACTTGGCGGATGTTATTGTCAAATCACTCGAATCTTCAAGCATTACGCTCGAAGACAACGATATTCTTGTCTTGGCGCAAAAAGTGGTCAGCAAAGCCGAAGGGCGGATGATTGATCTCGCAACAGTCACGCCCAGCCAGCGCGCACTGGAACTTGCCGTGCAAACCGGGAAAGATGCGCGGCTCGTTGAATTGATGCTTCAGGAAAGTAACGCTGTCCTGCGCACGCGTCCGGGCACGATTATTGTTGAACATAAACTTGGATTTGTCTGCGCCAACGCGGGCATTGACCATTCGAATGTTTCCCCTCTCCCAAAATTGGGAGAGGGGTCAGGAGTGAGGGGCGAAGAATACGTTTTACTCCTTCCAGAAAATCCTGATCAGTCTGCCAGCGAAATCCGCGCCAAAATAGAATCGGCAACCAACAAAAAAATCGGTGTGATGATCATCGACTCGCATGGCCGCGCTTGGCGCATCGGCACGGAAGGAGTCTGCATCGGCTTGAGCGGCATCCCCGGCGTGATCGATGAACGCGGCTGGCAGGATTTGTTCGGTTATACGTTGCGCATCACCGTGGTCGGCGTGGCGGATGAACTTGCCGCGGCGGCATCGCTGGTCATGGGACAGGCCTCGGAAGGAACGCCGATCGTCCATGTACGCGGATTCCCGTATCCGCTGCGCGAAGGATCACTCAAGGAATTGATCCGCCCGAAGGGACAGGATTTGTTTCGTTGATGAAAATCTTATATTGGGTTGGTATTATCGAACCAAAAACAACCCGAGGTAACCATGAAAGCTATTCCTGAATCGCATCAAGACCTGCTCAAGGACGAAACCAAGGCGTTCGTCTATCTTGCAACGTCGATGAAGGACGGCTCGCCGCAAGTCACACCCATTTGGTTTGACGTCGAGGGCGAGTACCTTCGCATTAATTCTGTCAAAGGACGCCTAAAGGATAAGAACATGCGCGCACGTCCAACGATTGCATTGTGTATCACGGACCCCAAGAATCCATATCGCTATGTGCAAGTCCGCGGCACAGTAGCGGAGATCACCATGGAAGGCGCGGAGGACCACATCGACGCCCTCAACTTCAAGTACCACGGCAATCGCAATTATCCGACGCACAGCCCCGAACATCCGCGCGTAATCTACAAAATTAAACCCGAAAAAATTGACGTACACGGATGAATTCTGCGCACGACTTCTTGCGCTCGCGCCGCTCTGTGCGACGCTTCAAACCGGAGCCGGTACCGGATTCCGTTATCGAGCGCATCCTCGCCACTGCGACCTATGCGCCGTCCGCACATAACCTTCAGCCGTGGAGATTCGTGGTCATCAAGAATCCAGAGCTTCGGCCGCGCCTTGCCAAAGCCTTGACCGATAAAATGCGCGTTGATATGCGCTCCGAAGGCGCGCCTGAATCAGATATTGAAAAACGCGTTGGAAATTCCATTCGTCGCATCCACGAAGCGCCAGCGATGATTATTCTTTGCCGCGATGTGACCGCTGTGCGCGTGAACACGCCCGAAGAAGCTGTCATGAACATCCAATCCACCGCGCTGGCTGGACTTCAACTTATGCTCGCGGCTCAGGCCGAAGGTCTCGGCGTAAATTGGATTTGCTGGCCGTTATATGTAATAAAAGAGACACAATCTGTTTTGAATTTATTGGAAACTTGGGAACCACAAGCGATGATATTTGTTGGTTATGCAAATGAAGTTGCAAAAGACAAGACTTTGAAGCCAATGATTGAAATAGTGAAAGCCATTTGACCGTGGACGGTAGACCGTAGACCGTAAGGATCTCAAGGAGGAAACGTGTCGTTTAAATTTGAAAATTTGGAGGTGTGGCAAATATCTCTTGATTATATTGACTTGGTTTACGTACTGGCAGATAAGCTGCCAGAGAGCGAAAAATTCAATCTGAAATCACAAATTACTCGTGCAGCCGCATCTGTTTCTATGAATATTGCTGAAGGTTCCACTGGACAAAGCGATCTTGAGCAGAATCGTTTTCTGGGTTTAGCTCTTCGTTCGCTCATCGAAACTGTTGCTTGTCAACGAATTATTGTGCGTCGAAAATAAATCAGCGACACGACTCTCATGGAGCAGTTGGATTTGAAGGCACAAGAACTTGCAAGACGTTTAAGTGCCTTCCGCAAAGCACTAAATTCATCAAATAAGAATATTCGAGAAGAACAAACACTTTATGATACCGATGAAGTCTAATAACACGGTCCACCGTCCATCGTCTACCGTCCGAAGGAAAATCGTTGCTCTTGCTGGCGGAGTCGGCGGTGCAAAACTCGCACATGGACTCGCCCAAATTCTCGCTCCTGAAGAACTAACCATCATCGTCAACACCGGCGATGACTTTGAGCATCTCGGCTTATATGTTTCTCCCGATTTGGATACGGGTTGTTATACGCTTGCAGGTTTATCCAATCCTGTAACGGGTTGGGGACGCATCAACGAGTCATGGAACACAATTACCAACATCGAGAAGCTTGGCGGACCAGCATGGTTTAATCTCGGCGATCAGGATTTTGCGACCCACATCGAACGTACACGGCGGATGAAAGAAGGTCAAACCCTTTCACAGATCACGCGCGACTTTTGCAAAGCATGGAATGTTCATCATGCTGTCATTCCGATGAGTGATAATCCGGTTAGAACCATCGTTGAAACCGAAGAAGGCGATTTGGCATTTCAGGAATATTTTGTGCATCGAAGATGTGAACCGCGCGTAAAAGGTTTTCGGTTTGACGGAGTTGAATTGGCAAAGGCTGCACCAGGCGTTATTGATGTTGTCAAAGGAGCAGATGCAATTGTGATTTGCCCGTCGAATCCGTGGGTGAGCATCGCGCCCATTTTAGCGGTAGCAGGCATAAGGTCCGCGCTGGAAGCGAAAAAGGTTTGTGCCGTCTCGCCGATCATCGGCGGGCAGGCCGTCAAAGGCCCTGCCGCGAAGATGTATCGTGAACTTGGCATCGAGCCATCGGCGTTGGCAGTTGCCAGGCATTACCAAAATTTGATTTCGGAATTCGTGTTCGATGAAGTCGATGCGAAATTCGAGAAGGAGATCAAGGGTTTAAACATGCGAACTTTCATTACAAAAACTTTAATGGAAAACTCAGACAAACGCAGACGTTTAGCGGAAGATGTGCTAAACTTCATTGGTAAAACGTTATGACACTTTGGGCTATTGTCCCGGTCAAACCATTGCGGCGTGGAAAATCTCGACTCGCCGGAACCCTCTCCGAAGACGAACGGGCGGAACTGAATCGTCTTTTACTTGAACGCACACTAAAGACATTGACCGATATCAAGGATGTGGAAGAAGTCCTTGTGGTCAGCCGCGATTCATCGGCGCTGGCGCTCGCGCGGGACCTGGGAGCGCGTACCGTTCAAGAAGATGACGGCGCCCCGAATCTGAATACCGCGCTCAGGCGCGCCACGATTGTTGCGCAAGTCTATGCTTCGCGCGGCGTATTGGTTCTTCCTGCAGACCTGCCGTTGCTCAAGCATGAAGATGTCCATGCGCTTCTGGAGAAAGCTGCAAACCCGCCTGTGGTCGTGATTGCGCCGGACCGGCACAAAAAGGGGACAAACGCCTTGCTGTAATCGCCATCCAATATCATCGAATATGATTTCGGCGAAGATTCCTTTAAACGGCATAGCGAACGCGCCAGAAAAGCTGGTGCCCGACTCGAAATCGTAAGTCTTTCATCGCTCGAACTCGATCTGGATTTGCCCGAAGATTTGGAATTGATCAGAAAGGTGGAAGCTATCAAAGTTAAATAACAGGCCTTGAGTTCTCAAGAATAGACAACTCTCCTCTCATGGGATAAAAGCATGTCTAGGAGAGTTGTCCTTTTTTTATCAAGTTAGGTGACATATCGCTTCATGGATACGGAGTTTCTACACTCTGTTTCATTCACTGAAAGTCATAAAATTGAAATGGAAGACTTGTAGTAATCCAAAGAATTTCTAAAAGCGAGGTGTCAGAATGAACGAACATCCAGATTCTCTGATCATGACCCATCGCCAACTCCAAACCGAGTTGATGCGCTGCGAGTATTGTGAAGAGAAACCCTGCAAGGAGGCTTGTCCCGTCAACTGCTCGCCGTTCGATTTCATCATGGCGGCGCGTGTTGGGAACAAGTCTGATATCCAGCGCTCTGCGGGGGAGATCATGCACGCCAATCCATTGGGCGGTGTATGCGGGATGGTGTGCCCCGATACGTTTTGTATGGCGGCCTGTTCCCGCAAGAACTTCGATGGCTCCATCAATATTCCGAAGGTTCAAGCCACAATCATCGAAATGGCTAAGCAGGATAATGGCATTCCGAAATTTTCAACGCCCGCATTGAATGGCAAGAAAGTGGCGGTCATTGGCGGCGGTCCGGCAGGGCTTGGGGTTACGGCGTCGCTGGCGCAAATGGGATATGCCGTGGATATTTACGAAGGCCGCGAGCAGCTCGGTGGGATGATGAACTTGATTCCTGATCATCGCCTGGACAATAAGGTGGTTCAGTCCGACATCGAGTTTCTCCTTTCCCTGGGCGCCATCACAGCCAAAACGAAAACCAAGGTGGATGATCCAAAACAATTGCTGAAGCAGGGCTATGACGCGGTTTGCGTCACGGTTGGCTTATGGAAACCCATCGAGCTGGGCATCGAAAACGAGAACAGCGCCATCAAGATGGTCGACCTGCTATCCGATCCGAGCGCATTCAAGTTCAATGAGCGCGTGGCCGTTGTCGGCGGCGGCGCGACCGCCATCGATTGCGCCATCACAGCCAGGAAGCGCGGCGCCAGGCATGTCGAAATGTTCATGCTCGAGAAACTCTCCGAAATGCCGTTGACTGCCAAAGAGCGTCAGGAATTGATCGACTTCGACATCGAAGTCAATGGACGCATCCGCGTGACGCGCATCAAGAAAAACGGAGATAGTATTTCGGGAATTGATACGTTGAAAGTGCAATTGCCCGAAGGTCAGAAATTCAGCCCTGCAAACATCCGCGACTTGAAAGGCACCGAGGGCACACGCGATGACTTCGACGCGGTTGTGATCGCCATTGGCATGCGCTCGACGCTGCCGCGCGATCCGATGGAAGGCGTGTTTTTTGCGGGCGATATGATGACCGGCCCGAAGACGGTCGTCCAAGCCGTGGCCTCCGGCAAGAACGCCGCGCTGGAGATCGATGCATATCTGAAGAAACAGCCCAAGCCGGCGATCGAAAAAGCAACCAAGTCCTACTACGCTCTTCCGGGATATAACCCCGTACCCGTTTCCCTCGCGACCGATTTCTTTGGACGACCGATCAAATCACCGTATTTGCTATCGGCTTCGCCCATGACGGATGGATTGGGACAGGTCAAGAAAGCATACGAGGCGGGTTGGGCTGGTGTCATCATGAAGACCAGCTTCGATAACGTTCCGATTCATATTCCCGGCGAGTATATGTTTACGTTTGGCCATTCCACGTATGCCAACGCTGATAATGTTTCGGGCCATCCGTTGGATCGCGTTTGCCGCGAAGTCAAGGAACTGGTCAAGAAATATCCCGATCGCTTGACGATGGCTTCGACGGGCGGACCCGTTTCAGGTCACGATGAGAGCGATAAAGCCGGATGGCAATCCAACACAAAGAAGCTGGAAGCCGCGGGCGCCATGGGAATCGAATATTCGTTGTCGTGCCCGCAAGGCGGCGATGGAACCGAAGGCGATATCGTTTCGCAGAATGCGGCGCTCACTGCCAAGATCATCGATTGGGTGATGGAAGTCAGCGATCCTGAAATTCCAAAACTTTTCAAGCTGACCGCGGCAGTTACTTCCATCGTGCCAATCCTGCGCGCCATCAAGCAAGTCTTCGATAAATATCCGAATAAGAAAGCAGGCATTACGCTTGCCAATTCGTTCCCAACGCTTGCCTTCCGCGCCACATCGGATGGGCGTGCATGGGAAGAAGGTGTGGTTGTGGGAATGAGCGGTGAAGGTGTCACTCCCATTTCAAACCTGACGCTGTCATTAGCTGTGCCGGAGGGCATTGAAATTTCCGGCAACGGCGGACCCATGAATTACAAGGCTGCCACGGATTTCCTGGCGCTCGGCGTGAAGACCGTTCAGTTCTGCACCATGCCAACCAAATATGGATACGGCGTCATCCATGAACTTGAGTCAGGCACAGCTTTCCTGATGCAGGAACGCGGAATCAAATCCATGAAAGAACTGATCGGCATTGCCCAGCCGCATCCGGTTACAGACTTTATGGATCTCACGCCGGTCAAGAAGCTTTCGGCTTTTAACTATGATCTGTGCGTCTCGTGCGGTGACTGTGCGCGCTGTCCTTACCTTGCGATCACACTCGACGAGAAGCGGCTGCCACATTCCGATCCGGTACTGTGTATCGGCTGTTCGTTGTGCGCGCAGAAGTGCTTGACCGGTGCGATCACGATGCGCGAGCGGACTCCACAGGAGCTTGCGGCGCTCCACGAGAATTAACTTGAAGTACATCGCGCTGAGCGGAGGACGAAGTCCGCAGTCGAAGTGCCCTTCGACTTCATGGCGCCTCAGCGCCATTCCGCTCGCCGTTCGTGCCGCGAACAACGGCGGCACGTCGGTGCGAGACGGCAGGGCGATGTCTGTATATGAAAAGAAACGATCATACAATGACAACGCGCTTTGAGAACGGAATTGTTGCAACGCTTGGTAAGGAAAACAAAGTTTTATTGAACGGTTCGGTGGTAACGGATGGCGAGAAAGTGGTGGCCGTTGGCGACACCGCGGAGATGGCAAAACGTTATCCAAAAGCCGATGCGGTGGACTGCCACGGCAAAGTCGTCATGCCCGGCTTCATCTGCACGCATCACCATTTCTATTCCACGATGGCGCGCGGCATGACACCTCCCGGAGAGCCAGCATCCAACTTTGTCGAAATCCTTGAGCGGCTGTGGTGGAAGCTGGACATGGCGCTCTCAGATGAAGACATTACGCTTTCTGCCCAAATCCCGCTGATCGAATGCATCCGTAATGGAACGACCACCGTCATCGATCACCACGCCTCTCCCTCGATGCGCGACGGTTCGCTCGACCTGATTGAAATGGCTGTCCGCGAAGCTGGGATTCGTGCTTCACTATGCTATGAAGTCTCGGATCGCAACGTGCCCGGCGGCGGCATCAAAGAGAATGAGCGCTTCATCAAGAAGGTTGGCAAGGGCGATGGTCAGATTGCAGCGATGATGGGACTTCATGCATCATTCACGCTTTCTGATGACACGCTCGAGAAATGCGTCGGCATTGCCAAAGACGCGGGAGTTGGTTGTCATGTCCATGTTGCGGAGGATCTTTCTGATCGCGAAGATTCCCTCAAGAAGTATGGAATGCCCACTGTGAACAGACTTGACAAGATGGGCGCTTCTGGTGAGAAATCGCTTTTCATCCACTGTGTTCATGTTGATGATTCTGAAATGGACATCATTGCCTCGACAAAGACCGCAGTCGTTCACAATCCCG
>JBJKOR010000223.1:0-3495 GCA_046707185.1 Anaerolineales bacterium
AGCGTTTTTTCCATTCGATACCAAATAACAAAGATAATCGCAAGGGTAATCGCGAAGGCCACGGTTGAAACAAGATACGGAACCCCTAACACAATGTGGACCACATCAGCAGCCATGGTTCCAAATACTGCCACCATCGTGACCGCCAACCAGTATCTCCACGTCACATATTTACGCACCGAAAGTTGAATGACCATCGCAATTGCAAATGCGACTGCTCCCAAGAATACTGCAATGACGGGATCAATCTGGTGGACCAGGAAATCTGAGGTCGATTCACCCATGGCGGTGGTGAGCAGTTTGATCATCCAAAAGAAAATAGTAACTTCTGGGACTTTCTTTGCAATCTTAGTGGAGAGATATTTTTCAAAGAAACTCATTGTTTCACCCTGTTCAAACGATAAAATTAATCGTTGCCATGATGTTTTCTTCACGACGCAATTTAATCTCTTGCATTCTCTATTCAAATATAAACTACAGACAAAGGATTTATTCTATCACTTATCAGGAATCGTATTTTTCACAAAGGATTGCGCATTTTTGTGAAACAATGTGACGAACGCGCCAAGCGAGCTAGAGAGTAACGCTATTCCGCATTATCGGCTTTGACAGAATACGTTCTTGTTCGTCAGTGCGCATTTCATACAGTACTCATAGCAGGGCGTATCATAGACTGGGGAAGAATCCAAATAGTAGTGTTTGACTTGCGGTGTGCGGCCGAACGGGTTTATAAGAATTCGGGGTCGATTACAACATCCCATCTCAGAACGCAACATGTATCGCGATCCATAATGGTTAGGTAAGAGAGATTTCAGACACAAAGGACCGTCTTCGGACAATCCTTTGTGTCTAGGATGAACCTGGCCTGTTACAACCCTCTTAACACATCTACCACCTTGAGGGTCGAAAGTCTCCGGCCAGTGATCGCTACACTAACAACCATACCTGCAATCACCAGTGCTTCAGTAAATAAAAAGTATCACAGATGATTCAGGTTTGCCCCAAGGCGCGCATGACACCAAATTCACGCTGACGCTCATTGATCATTATTCGCGCCAAACGATTACAGGCCGATTGGGATAATGATTACCTGCTCACCATCATCAGAAGTTGAAAGACGATTGTCCTGCCCTGATCCGTGCGCTCTACCAAAACGAAAAAAATCTGGTAAATGCGTTTCAGCCCGTTAGAATGAAGAAATCCGCCTTAATTAGGCGGAATCCTTCTGTCGGGGCGCCGAGATTTGAACTCGGGACCTCACGGACCCGAACCGTGCGCTCTACCGGGCTGAGCCACGCCCCGAAATATAACGAACTATTTTGAAAAGCAGGACGCATTATAACTGCCGGACTCGCTTTTGGCAAGTTTGTTCCACATCGATTCCGTTATAACATTTCATGGATTGAGCGTTATCAACTGACTAAAAACATATGCAGGGCCGATCCATGGAACCGGATATGCCGGCGAAAGAACAACGGGGTCATTTAACACTTCGTCAGGCTGGTGAATGACAAGATACGCCTGGGTTGGGGCATCGACCTTATATGGAAGCTGTTTATCGATTATTTGTGTGTCCAAACTTGTGATATCTACAATTGTGTTGGCATTCAAACTCTTGCCGGTCAAGTCGACTAACTCTATGACAGTAGGCCGTAAATTCACAGGTAAATACGTTCCTTTGATGTCCAATATACCGCCGGAAATCGAGGCATGATAAGCCGGAGTTTCCAACGAAACCCGCTCGTAAACCATATTGCCGGGCGGATTGATTTGACTTACACCGCTCGATAGCAGCAAGATTTCTACGGTGTTCAGCGCCATCAACACTCCATTGGCTGTACGCGTTGTCACTTGGAGATATCCATTCTCAGCCGTCGCGCGGATTTCAAATGGAAGCTTTAAATAAATATATTCACCGTTGGGCGTAGCATTAACATTGAAGAGTTCATCAGCCAGAAGAGCATTATCTTCACCATACAAAGCAATGGACACTTTGGTATTTTTCTGCGTGTCAACGTTCAGGCGAACCTCCAGCGGAGATACAACCTTGGACATCGGCCCCGGCGATTTGATCTGTATCGCGCCTGGCTGCATACCGGGCAAGGGAGTCGGCGTCAGACTTGCTGTTGGGGTCGCGACGGTAGGCGAAGGCGTTAGACTCGGAGTCAGGGTAGGCGTAGCTGCCGCGGCCGTTTGTGCGATCGTTGTCGCATCAATGGATCGAGCAGTCAGATGAATTACGGTTGGAAGGTAATCCGCAGGATAAGGCGTCGGCGCAGATGAAGTCGTCGGCAAGGCGCAGCCAGCCAAAAGTCCTGCGATGGAGGCGAGCAAAAAAAGTTTTCGAAGCATTGGATTCAGTCAAAAGGCAAAACAAGTCCAATAAGTCCAACAGGTCAAAACAAAAAACTGTTGGACTTATAAGACTGCGAAGTTAACAACTACAGCCCGTAAATATCCGTATATTTCGTGGTCAAGTAACGCAAGTAAGGTTCGGGTGTGATCTTGGAGCCGGTAATCCGTTGAATAAGGTCTTGAGGGTCATACTTGCGGCCATATTGGTGAAGGTTCGAGTGAAGCCAGCTGAGCAGGGCCTCGAATTTCCCTTTGCGGATTTGCTCATCAAGATCGCGAACATCCGCATTGATCTTTTCCCACAACTGGGCCGAGATAAGATTTCCAAGTGCATAGGTAGAGAAATAACCGATAGAGCCGCCCGACCAATGAATATCCTGAAGAACTCCCAGCGCATCATTCGGCGGGACGATTCCCAGATATTCCTCCATTTTGCTGTTCCAAATTTCAGGCAAGTTCTTGACCGCCATCTTCCCTTCGACCATTCCAATTTCAATTTCAAGCCGCAGCATGATGTGCAGGTTATAAGTTGCTTCATCGGCGTTGACTCGGATAAGGGATGGCTCCACTTTATTGATGGCTCTGTAGAAAGTCTTCAAGTCGACATTACCCAACTGAGATGGAAAGACTTTTTTCAAACGCGGAAAGAAGTATCTCCAGAACGGCCGGGAACGGCCGACCAAGTTTTCCCATAATCGCGACTGTGATTCATGCACGGCAAGCGATACGCCGTGATGCAGCGGCGTGCGTTCATAAGCGGGATCGATACCCTGCTCATACATGGCATGTCCAGATTCGTGCATGGTGCTAAACAACGTCGCGATGGGAGTATCCGGCTCATAGCGGGTCGTGATGCGAACATCGTTCACGCTAAACGAAGTCTCGAATGGATGCGGCGCATGATCCTGGCGGCCGCGCTGCCAGTCGTACCCGAAACGAGTCACCGCGTCCACGCCAAAATCCCAGAGTTTCTTTTCATCATATTTCTTATGCAGGAAAGAATCCTTCACTTGCTTCGCTTCTGTAATTTGCTTGATCAAATCCACCTGGCGCGGACGCAACCAATCGAAGATGGCTTTTACATCGGCAGTCTTCATACCCGGCTCGTAATCATCGAGCAGGGTATCGTAAGGATGATCG
>JBJKOR010000224.1:0-9216 GCA_046707185.1 Anaerolineales bacterium
CGTCCGCCACATGATCCGTGGTGACTTGCCAGATCCCAATGACACGCTCATTTTGTTCCTGCTCCGTCAGCAGGCCGCGGCGGAAATCGCGTTCGACAACTTCCACTTGCTTTTGAGCTTCAGCCAAAATATCCTTGCGTTCCTCAGGAATGGAGATATCGGCCACGGCCAGAGTCGTACCGGAGCGCATCGCGTATTCAAAGCCCATCGCTTTGATCCTGTCCGCCACTTCGGTAGTTTGATCGCGGCCGCATAATTCATAAACATCCGCAATCAAATCCTTCACACCGCCTTTATCCAACTTTTCATTCATGAATTGAACTTCGGGAGGCAGGATTCGATTGAAGAGCACGCGCGCCACCGTCGTCTCGACGAGACGCGTTTCAGCCTGCGGCAGGCGGTCACCCTCATCGTTGTACCATGTAGCTGTCTGCAGTTTGATCCTGGTATGAATTTCCACCTGGTCAAGCTGATAAGCAAGCTCGACTTCATCCATATCGGCGAAGACGCGGCCCGCGCCTTTACCGGGCGCCGTTTGTTCCATCGTCAAATAATATACACCGAGCACCATATCCTTCGAAGGAGAAATGATCGGCTCGCCATCCGCAGGCTTAAGCAAATTCTTGGAAGCGAGCATGAGTTCGCGCGCTTCTTGAACCGCCTTTTGAGAAAGCGGCACATGCACGGCCATCTGATCGCCATCGAAGTCGGCGTTGAAAGCGGTGGTGACGAGCGGATGTAATTGAATTGCCGAGCCTTCGATGAGCATCGGTTCAAAGGCCTGTATGCCAAGGCGGTGCAGTGTCGGTGCACGATTCAAAAGTACCGGCCGATCTTTAATGACATCTTCGAGCGCTTCCCAGACTTCGGGCCGGTTGCGCTCGATAAGGCGGCGCGCACCCTTGACATTGGCGGCGTACCCGTTCTGAACAAGGCGGGCAATGACGAACGGACGATAAAGTTCCAGCGCCATCGTCTTCGGCAAACCGCATTGGTAAAGTTTGAGCTGCGGGCCAACCACGATCACAGAACGACCGGAATAATCGACGCGCTTGCCGAGCAGGTTCCGGCGGAAGCGACCTTTCTTGCCTTTGAGCATGTCGCTCAACGATTTGAGTTCGCGGCGCCCGCGGCGACTTAATGCTTTGCCGCGCTGCGAATTATCGATGAGGCTGTCCACGGCTTCCTGCAACATGCGCTTCTCATTGCGGATGATGACATCCGGCGCGCCAAGTTCGAGCAAACGTTTGAGGCGATTGTTGCGATTGATCACGCGGCGATAAAGATCATTCAAGTCAGAAGTGGCAAAACGTCCGCCGTCGAGTTGAACCATTGGGCGCAGGTCGGGCGGAATGACCGGAAGAACCGTGAGAATCATCCATTCGGGGCGATTGCCTGAACGGCGGAATGCTTCAACGACTTTCAAACGAGTTGTGGCTTTCTTGCGCTTCTGCTTGGACTTTGTAGTCTTGACTTCTTTCCAAAGTTCTTCCGCCAACTTGTCGAGATCGAGACGTTCGAGAATGTCGTAGAAAGCTTCAGCGCCCATATCCGCGCGAAAGACTTGTCCCCAGCGCTGTTTGAGCTCACGGTAGCGAACTTCGCTGAGAAATGTGAATGGGCGAAGTTCCATGATCTCATCGCGTTGACGCGACGTTTGATCGGCAGAAACCGAGGTCTGATCCTCCAATTGCGAGCGTAAAGCCTCCATCTTAAGATCGGCATCAGCTTTGACGCGCCCGGATTCCATTTTCAAATCTTCGAGTTCCCTGGCACGTTTATCCTTGAGTTCGTTCTCGAGCGTTTCCAGTTTCTTTTGGACGATCTTCTGAACCTGGCTAATGTGCTTGCTCGCGACCTTATCATTCGCGTCCAGGATCTTCTCGCCGGTCAGTTCGAAGACAACTGCCTTCTTGGCAGGCTTCCCCATTTGATCTTGCAGAAGCTTTTCCAGTTTCTGGCCTTCGCGAATCACGGGATCGAGCTGTTCGGCAATGTATTCATCATAACCCTGTTCGAGGGCCGTTTTCTTCTGGTTGATTTCATTCAAGCGATGATCGCGCTTGGTCTTGATCTCCGCGATCTTGGCGTTGACGCCTGCGGCTTGTTCGCGTTCCGAGACGGAGATTTCGTCTTCGAGACGCTGCAGCGCCTTTTTGCGGGCTTCTTCGTCAACGTAGGTAACGATGTATTGGGCGAAATAAAGCACGCGGTCGAGGTTGCGACGCGAAATATCCAGCAGCATTCCCAATTGCGATGGAATGCGGCGCGTATACCAAATATGCGCAACAGGTGTCGCCAGTGCAATATGCCCCATACGCTCGCGTCGAACCGCGGCGCGTGTTACCTCGACGCCGCATTTTTCACAAACGATGCCTTTATAGCGGGGATTTTTATACTTGCCGCAATAGCACTGCCAATCGCGAGTAGGTCCAAAAATGGCCTCGCAGAACAATCCATCTTTCTCTGGACGAAGCCGGCGATAGTTGATTGTCTCCGGTTTCAGTACTTCACCATATGACCACGATAGAATCGTTTGAGGGGATGCTAAGCTGATACGAAGTGCAGTTAATCCTTTAGTTTCCACAAGTTCTCTCCTCGTTGCAAGTAACGAAGCTTATAAATTTTTACCAAGCGTGTAGTCGGCAGGGTGTAGAGACAAACAAAGGCAAGCGCTTCGAGGTTTCTCATCCTCAAGCGCTTGCGATGTCTTGGTTATTCACATTCAATGCAGGCAATTATATGCAAAATTGCCTTGCAGTCAAGATGCGGACTACTTCCTATTACATATTTCTAAGACTATTTTCAGAAGAACCGGAACCGCCGATAAGGTCGCTTTATTTCATCGGTGTGGCGCGCAAGCGTCGGGCGAGGAAGATGATCGCGATCAACAGCATGGCAGCAATCACCAAGCCGGGATAACCAAGCTGATCGCCGATGCCGGTCTTGGGCAGCGCGCTGGAAGTCGGTACAACCGTAAGTTCAGCGATTGCAACCTGGGTAAGTGCGGCGCCAACAGTAGCCGTTACCGGTGCGGGAGTATCTGTGACGATTGGCGTTTGTGTGGCGGTAGCCTCAGCCAACACTGGTGTATCCGTGGGCGCCAGAGTCGGAGTCGCAAGGCTGGCAGCCAGGGATGTTGCCGTCAGGGCTTGTTGAACTTTCGCATTTTGCGTGGACTGTGCATAAGCCTGCGCAGCAGTCGCATTTTTGCTTGGGAGGATGCTAAAGAAATATACTCCGGCCAGGCAGGCCAGCGACAACAAAACGATGCCGCCCAATATACCCGCCGCAATCAGAAACGTACGATTGCTGGATTCCTCCGGCGGCTGTTCAGGCTCAAGATTAGTTTGGTCGCTTTGATACATGGGTTTCTCCTCGCGTAATAGTATTCCTATTATCCCACAACTTCGAGATTTATCAGAGGGACAATCACCTGTTCGCCATTATCCAACTTGACATTTGCGACAGGCGAGCGCAGGCCGCTCGGCAAAGTAGTTGCTTCAGGATGTAAGATTATGATCGTGCCAATCATCCCGGCCGCAGGCGGACGGCGCAATCGTACCGTTTGACCCGCGGAAAATTCAACAGCATCCTGGGGCGGAGTCGGTTCAGTAGTGACCGGCAGCGGGATGATGAGTTCGGGCCGCGCGCCGCTATAACGGTCGAAGTTTTCCGCGTTGAGAGCCACATCACGTTTAACGTTGGTTGTCAGCAAACGATAGGCAACTGAATTCATGGGCATGGAACCAAAACCATCGGTCAGAAGGATCGGATAACGCATCTCGCGCGCCAGCGGCAAGAGTGAAGGGGAAAGGCTCGAAAGGATTAAGCCGCGCACAGGCAGTTCCGCCGCGGCGTGCAAAGCGTCGGCATCTTTGCATATACCGGCCGCAATCATCATGCTGCGCAAACTGACATCCAATCTTCCGGCGGTCAATACCGTATCGGGTTTATCCGCCACACTCATCATCATTCCTGAGCCTGCACGGCCATTGCCCCATACGCCCTGTACCAACGCGCCTGTGGTCTGGATCACTGCACCGCGGTCCGGAATAACCTGCGTGACCGTTCCGGGAATGGCGGCACGCAATTCTATAAGGGACTCGCCAGTCTCGATCAACACCTGACCCGCGCCGGTCATCACCACCCGACCCTCACGCGGCACCTTGACCACTTTCGGCATCATCCCGCGCCCGGCTGCAATTACCGTACCCGCGCTCAACCGGTCCCCCACCTTGCATCGAAGCAACGCATCGGCCGCGCTCGGCGATATACCAAGAGCGCGTCCAACGTCGATCAAAATATGTTCACGCGCCCAGTTTGCCTCCGCGATCACATCGGACGCGTTCACCTTCTGATTCAGGCGCACGTTCACTTTACCGCGCACTGGCAGTACTCGTTCACGCACAATGGTCGTCAGCGGTAAGATATGCAAAATAGGTGCAAACATCCTATCAGCCTCCCACCGTCCACAACCACTTCTTGATCAACTCACGCCGTCGCACGGGATCATCCGGCAAAACCAACGGGCGACCGCGTCCATCGATCACAACGCCCATAGCTCCGCCGCTGACGCGCACGGTGCCGCCGCGTCCCGTCCCAAAGCCAACATCGGATGTACGCGATGGCTGAAGGGTTAACTTGGCGGACTGTCCGTTTGGCAAAGGCAGTAGTTCAATGCTGCCATATTTGACCTCGACTTGCGCTTCATGATTGTCATCATAAACCATCTTGGCGCGTGCCATCAACGTGCCATAACTGGCCGAACCTGTCACGGAGGCCACCGTGCCCAAAATCTGGAACGCACCCGATTCCAAAACCTGGACCGGCAGAATACTGTTTCGCGAGGCAGCCGCGCCAAGCAATGGAAGCAAATCGTTCTTATCGAGAATCAGCGTGGTCAAGCCGGTCGGTTGGATCGCATCCAACAGAAGCAGAAGGCTTTGTCCGGGAGTGGTTGCATCGTCCAAGGCACTGCCGCCCGCAATGATAGGCTCAAAGCCCGGCAATAACCCCGGACGCGGGGAGCGCGCCGAGCGCGGAAAATTATGCTTGGCATGCTGTACAGCAAGATGCAGGGCCTGACGTGTCACAGCCTGGGCAATCGCCTGTTCTTCCTTGGTGGACGGGATGGAAGAAGGATACATGGCCTTCTGGTAAATATAATCACGCAGGACATCGGTGGAAACATCCAACGGCGACCAACGCAACATATCTTCCAACGTTGTATGCTGCAATAAAGATGGCAAATTCTCCCCCATGCCAAACTGCGGATACACACTCAATGTCGATTTTTGTCCAAATCCTGCCGCCACCACTGCCGCCGAGGCGCGAATATCCACACTCAGCAAACCTTTATTACCGGGATAAACCTGGCTGAGGAAGCGTACTGTGCGGCCAAGTGCATAAGCCGCAGGCAAAATATTTCCTTCCGCCCAGCCGGATATAACATCCAAGCCTTTCATCTGGCGCTGACGAAGATTGAGGAAGATGCCGGCCAATTCGTGCGCGGCCGGTTCCAAGTCCTCGGTTTCGAGCGATGGCCGAACGTTCGGGCTGAAGCGCAGCGATGAAGTCACATTGCCCAATAAATCCTTCACTTCATCATCCAATTTTTGATTGCCTGCAAACAACACTGCCGGACGTTTCTCCTCGGGCAAAAGATAGCTTGCCAATCCAACCGGCTCCAGGATCTTGCGAACGGAACGGGAGGCGCCTCCATCGGTTCCACCGGTAATGATTACAACGTCGGGCTGCAAACGAAGAATCGAATCGATATGCTGTTCACTCAGACGACGATCATTCAGTCCGGCCGAATCGACCAAACGTGTATAACTCATCTCAGCCAGGCGCAGCGCACTTTCCAGCGATACATCATCGAGCAAACCAACGATTGCCGTCTTCAAAGCCGGGCCAGCAGATAAGGTTGCTACGAAGGCGTCCACGCCGGAGCCGTCAGGCTGGAACGGTTTAATAAGTCGATGATCCGCATCGAGCAGGGTACGACCCGTGACCGTTTGCAGGTTGTCGATCGCGCTGCGGACGCCCTCGCCCACATCTCGAAACGGCGCTTCCACAGTCGAGGGCGCAGAAGCAGATGCCACCATACGATATTCCCCTTCGACAACGTCGAAGAAGATGGCACGCGTAAGCGCCGCGCCAATGTTGACGGCCAGGAGAGAGTCAGCTTGAACCAGGGAAGCAGGCATAGATCAATGCAATCCGAAAAGTAGTACTCCGAAGAAATGCAGACGGTCGATCAGCGCCGTTAGAGCGGCGGAATACACGCCCGCGAACAAGACGCCCAACGTGATCGCCAGAAAGATGCTTCCGATAAAAGCAACAACTTCGATCAAAGCAAAGCGGCGCACAGAACCGTTATTGGAAGTCCGCGCACCAAAGTGAAAGTAAACCAGCGTGGTGACAACGCCTGCCAAGATCCAGGCGCCGTTGAACATCATCTCCGCGAACTGAGACGCTGATGTGGCCGAACGCGCATCGAACAGATTGATGGTCGCGTCGATTTGCGGAAAGATCGTCCCCATGACCGCACCGCCCACAGCCACCGCTGCGCTGACTCCCACCAGCAATGCCATAGCCGGCATACCCAGGCGGGTAAGCCGCGGCGAAACTTTGACCAACAAGAGCGCACTCAAAATCAACGGAATAGTAAGCAACGCTTTTTGCAGCGGGGCATCGTGCAGGAGCGGGTAGATCAAATCCGACCATAACACCTGACGGCAGGCCACCGCCGCGACATATCCCGCCGCCACGCCCACAAAAATATAAACTGCGATGCGAAACAGCGGATTATCGCCAATCAAATAACTAAAGATGAAAAGCGTAAATAGAAAAGCCACAATGCCCATGACAAAATCAAGAGACATGTCAGCTTCCATCCTTTTCGGCGCCCAGGGCTTTGATGCCCGGCACAAGATTCCACAATCCGCCCAGCAGAATCAAGCCAGCCGCCAGCAGTAACCCAACGCTATAAGCATCCCAATAACGGCCTGCCAAACCAGCCTGACCGTTGGCTTGCTCGACTTTGGAAGCATCGTTCAAACCATTGACCAATCCGTCGATCTGGCCGGACGCATAATAAGGCATCAGCAGCGGTCCGGCTTGGGAGCTGGATACCACCACCAGCGAAGCATCTCCGCGCAACGGACCGGCCTGCTCGATCCAGACGCGTCCCACTTCCGCGCTATCCGTCAGCAGAATGATCGAAGCAAAATCCGAAAAGTGCGTAACACCTTTCAAGGGCGCGCTATTCCAGACTGACAGATTATCAACATCAAGAGGCATGGCCGCGATTGGGTTTTGAGCGAAGTCATAAACGCCGGCCAAACCACCGGGTAGATAACCAAGATCGACGTATTGCTTGCCGCGTTGATAATTACGCTCCGCCAAGGGGCCGGACATAAAACTTTCTGCCAGAGCCGCGCCGGTCGGTGAGGACGAAAGAATCGTCAAGCGCGGGTGCTTCAAAAGAAGTAAGCGATTCAAATACGGCTCGGCAACCGTTTGCATTTCGCCGGACAAGGAAGGCTCGTAATCGAATACAACCAGAACAGGCGCGCCGGCCGGAATTTTTTCTATGGCTGAAATGGCCATCTCCGTTTGATCGTTCGGCACACGAGCCGGCAGCGTAAAGATTTTGGTTCCCGCAAATAAAACGCCGCCCACCAATAACAAAAGCAGAGCAGTGATTGCCCAACGTAAAACCCGAAGTGACATCACCGCAGAAGCTGCCCTCATTGGTAAAGGCGTGGTTTCCGATGCAAGGATTTTTTCCAGCAGCGCCGCCTGCGTTTGATGCTCGTTCGTGGCGTTCAATTTCATCGAATAGGTTTTCGGCTTGCTGGTCGGACGGAACATGCCCACCGGCAAGACGCCCTGCAATCCTGCCAGCGGACCGCCAGTCTCCAGGAACGAATCGCCCTCTGACTGCATTGTCGCAGAGGGAAGCGCCGATTCCACAGGACGCATCGCCTGCACCCAAGATGGCAATTCCGCCGGAGAAATTCTTTCATCCGTTGGAGCTGTAGTCGACGGAGGGGCTTCGCCGGATGGTTGGGATTGGTTGGAAGGCTCCGAGGCCGGATTGTTTAACCAATCCGGCGCCTGCAGGGAAGCGTCAAGGTCGGCCATGTCGACATTTTCCATGGAACTATCCACGAAAGCGGGCATGGAAGAAGGAAATGGCAGCGGCTCTTCCTGCGGCGGTACTTCAAAGGGTTTTACATCTTCTGGTTTTACATCTGATGGAAGCTCAGGTGATTCTGTGATTGTTGGCGACAAAGAAGATGCCAGACGATCCGGCGGCTCAGGTTTTTCAGATACCGTTTCATTCGGCAATGGGAATGGCTTCGGAGGAATCTCTGCTGGAGGAACCTCTGCCGTATCTTTGGTTGTGTCTTCCGGCGGCGGAGCAATATTTTTTAACCATTCGGGCATCTCCGTGGAAGGGGTGGACGAAGCGCTGGCAGATGGCTCTTGATCAAAAGCTTTCAACCAATCAGGGATTTCCGCAGAAATGGTACCTTGAGAAGATTCGTCAGCAGGTGCTTGATCGATTTGATTCGAGGCGGGCTGCTGCTCTTCCGCAGAAGATCCAGAATCATCATAGGAAGATCGAAGAGATTGAAGGTTGTTCAACCAATCAGGTTCAGGTTCAGGCGCGGGTGCGGGCGGCAAAGGAACTGCAGGCGCAGATTCAATCGACGGAGTAGAGCCTGGCGATTGCTCCGAAGAAGGAGCCGGTTTTTGATCAGCTTGTGAAAGCCATTCAGCCAGTTCATCTTTCGCGGAAGCAGACTCCTGCGAAGGAGTCAGCCAGGATGGTACTGTGTTTTCAATCGGAGCACTAGGCGAGACCTTCTTCTCATCCGGATTAGACGGCGGTTTTTCCTTATCTTCATCCCCGCCAAGTTCGACCCACCTTATGCGTTGTGTATCGCTCGCCTCAGGCTCTTCCTTTTTTTTCTGCACGGGCGCGCCGCCTGTGAGACTCGCAAGCCAATCAGGAATTTCCTCCCCTTCTTCATTTTCGTTCGTGCCTTGTGAGGCCAAACCCGCCAGCAGGTCAGGTTTGGATGGCGACGCTGATTTCGTATCATTCTCGGTCAGGGGCTTATCAGCCGAGTCTTTATCAGCGGATTGACGAGCCTGTTCGCGCGCTTCCCTCAACCACTGCGGAAGGACCGGCTCCAA
>JBJKOR010000225.1:0-1228 GCA_046707185.1 Anaerolineales bacterium
GCAGCATCGAGTATCACCAACATTTATGTGGCTGGTGACGTTAAAGAAAGCAATATTGTTGTTGGCAATAAAAACAACATCACAATTACCAAGAACACATTCAAGCTGATTTATCGCGCCATCGAAAAATCAAAACGAGATGAAACTGAAAAATCCGATCTCATTGCTGATGTAAAAGACATCGAAAGCGAAGTTTCCAAAGGCGAACATGCTGACGAATCTTTCCTTGCTCGCCGCCTGCGGAATCTAAAAAAGTCCGCGCCGGATATTGCCGAAGTGACATTATCTGCATTAGCTGGTCCCGGCCCGGCCATCAGCACCATCGTCAAAAAAGTGGCAGGAAAAATAAAAGCGGAATCAAAATAGCATCCTATAAGAATCATGTCGTTGCGAGGGTGTTCTCCCCCGAAGCAATCTCCTCTTTTGATGCAAACATGAGATTGCTTCGTCGCTGCGCTTCTCGCAACGACATACACACCTTGGGTTTTAGAAACTCCTGATATTTCTGCTACAATCAACCCATGTCTTCACCCATCCAAGCCATCATCTTCGATTTCGGCGGCGTCCTGCTTCAATGGGATCCGCACAAACTTTATCGCCGCTATTTCAACCAGCCTCAGCAAATTGACCAGTTTCTCAAAGAGATCGATTTCCCCGCTTGGAATATCGAACAGGATCGCGGTCGTCCCTTTGTAGAAGGCATGGCTATGCTGTCGAGTCAATTTCCACAATACGATCATCTCATCCATGCTTATTACGATCACTTCGAAGATTCAATCGTTGGCCCCATCCATGGAACCATTGAAATTCTACGCGAGCTAAAACGCGCCGGTTATCCGCTTTATGCACTCAGCAACTGGTCGGCAGAGACCTATCCGCGCGTGAGGCCGCAGTATGAGTTCTTCGATCTGTTCAATAAGATCATTCTCTCCGGCGATGTAAAACTCGTCAAACCCGATCCGGCGATCTTCACATTAACGCTGAGAGAGATCCATCACACCGCCCGCGAATGTCTGCTCCTTGACGATGCAGAAGCAAACATCCTCGCGGCGAAGAAACTGGGATTCAATGCGATCCACTTCAAATCTCCAGAACAGCTTAGAATGGGACTACTTCAACTGAACCTGCTATGAACGAGGCACAAATATGTCACTAAGCAACTATTCCGCCATCATGCTCCCTGCCATCGAGAAGGAATTGCAACGTCAGGTTGCGCGCCTGGATGAAC
>JBJKOR010000226.1:0-3774 GCA_046707185.1 Anaerolineales bacterium
ACTATGTTCAAACGAGTCATTATCTTGATTTTGCTTGGGGTGTTGGTCACGGCTTGTGGCGGCGCGCCCGCTGCCAGTTCGGGGACGAACGCATTGGTCCACATCAAATTACCGGTTGGCTACATCGCCAATATCCAGTTTGCGCCGTTCTACGTCGCAATCGATAAAGGTTATTTCAAAGTTGCCGGCATTACCATTGATTTCGATTATTCCACCGAAACCGATGCGGTCTCGTTGGTCGGCGCAAACAATTTGCAGTTTGCGGTGGTCTCGGGCGAGCAGGTTTTGCTGGCGCGCCAACAAGGCTTACCGATTGTGTATGTAATGGCGTGGTATCAAAATTATCCGGTAAGCGTGGCGTCGAAGGCCTCACAAAATATTCAGAAGCCTGCCGATTTGAAAGGCAAGAAGATCGGCATCCCCGGACGATATGGCGCGAATTACATCGGCTTGGACGCGCTGCTTTATTCGGCGGGTCTGACCGAGAACGATGTCACGCTCGATTCGATTGGCTTCAATCAGGTTGCGGCGCTGGCCGCGGATCGCGAACAAGCTGTTTCGGTTTACACAACCAACGAGCCGATTCAATTGCGCTCGCAGGGGTATCAGATCAATGAACTGCGTGTGGCCGATTATGTCCAGTTGGCGTCGAACGGATTGATCACCAACGAGAAGACTCTATCGAGCAATCCTGATTTAGTAAAACGAATGGTGACTGCCACGCTCAAAGGCCTGGCGGACACGATTGCGAATCCGGACGAAGCCTACACCATCAGCGAGAAGTATGTTCCGAATCTTGCGAAAGCTGATGCGGCGACTCAAAAACAAATCTTGGCAGACTCGATCGATTTATGGAAGGCAAATCGACTCGGTTATTCCAATCCGCAGTCGTGGACGAACATGCAGAACACTTTGCTAAAGATGGGTTTGTTGAAACAGCCGTTGGATTTGAGTAAAGCGTTTACGAATGAATTTATTCCATGAGCAATGTCATTGCGAGGAGCGCGTCGCGCTGAGTTATATCGAAGCGCAAGCGGCAACGCGGCAATCCCATGTAACAACGAATGGGTTGTCCGAGGAGATTGCTTCTCGAAGACTCGCAACGACATCTTTCGTTTTACTTTTTGCGTTTTGAATTATGTCCGCATCATCCTCTGACCCCATCCTGCTCGTCCGCGATTTGAGCGTGACCTTCCCCGACAACAACGGCGGGTTACGCGCCCTCGAAGATATTTCGTTCGAGGTGTGTCCGCGCGAATTCGTCGCCGTGTTGGGACCTTCGGGAAGCGGAAAGTCGACTCTGCTGAGGATCCTGGCCGGGTTGTTGCAACCGACCAGCGGCTCGATTCATTTTGCAGATGGAGACTCACCGCGAATTGGTATGGTCTTTCAGCAGGCCAATCTTATGCCGTGGCGAAGTGTCATCGGAAACATTCAACTGCCATTGGAAGTGGATGGCATGAATAAAGAATCGGCGGCGAATAAAGCACAAGGATTGATTGAATTGGTCGGCTTGCAGGGCTTCGAAAAGAATTGGCCGCGCGAGCTTTCTGGCGGAATGGCGCAGCGCGTGGCAATCGCGCGCGCTTTGATTCACAATCCTGATATTCTTTTGCTCGACGAGCCATTTGGCGCATTGGACGCCTTGACGCGCGAACGTATGTGGACCGAGCTTTTGCGTATTTGGCAGATGCAGCAAAAGACCGTCATCATGGTAACCCATTCGATTGAAGAATCACTTTTTCTTGCAGACCGGGTTTTGGTATTAACCCCGCGCCCCGGAAAAATCAAATTGGACTTCAAAGTGGATTTGCCGCGTCCACGCGATGATGAGATGCGCTATACCGCGCACTTTGGAAAGTCGGCGAGAAAGTTGAAGGAGGCGATTGGATGAAATGACAGAGAACCGTAATATTAACAACTATTCTTATCGTAGACTTGCGCAATGGTGGGGATGGCTTTATACTTCACCGGCACCCCTATGAACAGAAGAGGAGGTACCGCCTCGAACAAAGAAAAACCTTCAAAGAATTTTCACACTGTCCTTTTTCAAAATCAAACAGGAGAAGAAAAATGAAAAAGTTGTATACCCTTATAGCCATTGTGTTGCTGGCCTCGATGTTCCTAAGTGCTTGTGGTTCAGCCGCAACACCTACGGCGATGCCTGTTCCAACTCAAGCACCAGCAACCCAGGCACCCGCCCCAACTACAGCCCCGACCCAGGCACCTGCCGCGACGGCAACCACGGCTGCCGCAACGGGCCCCGCCATTAGTGTAGGTATGGTCACCGATACTGGCGGCATCGATGATAAGTCCTTCAATGCGCTTTCCTGGCAAGGCGTAAAGGAAGCAGAAACCCAATTGGGTGTGAAGGGCTCCTATCTCGAATCCAAGCAGCAATCCGACTATCAAACCAACATCCAGCAGTTCCTTAGCCAAAATGTTAACCTGATCGCCACCGTTGGTTTCTTGATGGGTGTGGATACTGCCACCGCTGCCAAAGCCAATCCGAAGACTGATTTCGTCATCGTGGACTACACCTATCCTGATTGCGCTACCGGCCAAACCGAAGGCAAGGATTGTGGTTCTTCCACTGTCATGCCGAACGTGGAAGGCACCTTCTTCCAAACTGACCAAGCCGCTTTCCTGGCTGGTTACCTCGCAGCTGGCATGACCAAGACTGGCAAAGTCGGAACCTTCGGCGGCGTCAACATTCCGCCCGTTACCATTTACGAAGTTGGCTTTGAAGCTGGCGTGAAATACTATAACCAGAAGCACAACACCAACGTCCAACTGCTTGGATGGGACTCAGCCAAGAAAGATGGCCTGTTCACCAACAACTTCACATCCACAGATGATGGCAACAAGTTTGCACAAAATCTGCAGCAGGAAGGTGCTGACATCATCATGCCCGTTGCAGGCGGCGTGGGTCTCGGCTCTGCGGCATACTGCCAGACCTCCAAGACCTGCACGATCATCGGTGTGGATCAGGACTGGTATGTCTCCGCTCCTGAATATCAAAGCATCGAGTTGGTCAGCGTGCAGAAGAAAGTTGATGTTGCCGTGTTCGATGCAGCCAAGGCTGTACAAGATGGGACGTTCAAAGGCGGCACCGTGACCTTCGATCTGAAGAATGGCGGCGTTGATCTTTCCCCGTATCACAACTTCGATAGCCAAGTGCCTGATTCTCTGAAGGCTGAGATTCAGCAGGCGAAACAGGACCTCATTAACGGCACGATCACCGTTGATGGCGTCTTGGGAATCTCTCAGTAGTCACGAAAGTCAATCCGAAGGGGTCGAGGTCCATCCTTGACCCCTTCCTTTTATCTATCCACATAAGAAAGGTTTGTAGTGGCGGCTTTGCATCGAAGACAAGATCAGAATAAGGCCTTCACTACAAGCTTTTTGTTTTTCTGCATCCGTGATAGAGGAACACCATGACTACCATTTTGGAATTGCGCGGCATCACCAAGGCTTTTCCCGGCGTGCTTGCAAACGATCATATCAATCTCCAATTGGAGGAAGGCAAAATATTAGCCTTGCTTGGAGAAAACGGTGCGGGCAAGACTACGCTTATGAACATCCTGTATGGGTTGTACAAACCCGATGAAGGCGAGATTCTGATCCGCGGCCAGAAAGCGGAGATTCACGGACCCAACGATGCGATTGCACGCGGTATCGGTATGGTACACCAACACTTCATGCTCATCCCGGTTATGACCGTGACTGAGAACGTGATGTTGGGCGTGGAACCGACCCGCAACGGAATCATTC
>JBJKOR010000227.1:0-7860 GCA_046707185.1 Anaerolineales bacterium
AGCATTTCTCCAAAATGGATCGCTGGCGTTGGACGAATACGCCTCGTTCCGGACCCGAAGCGGTTTCTGCATCGACGATATCATCCACCCATCGGAAATACCCGTACGCCCGATACGCGTCAGCGGCGCGGTCGCGGTCAGCCAGGAAACGGATTGTGTAATATGTCTGCTTGCTGGCAGATTTTGTAATTTCGGCGGCCAGTTCCCCGGTTGAGAGATAGTTGTCCTTCATAGCTTCCTCAAAACAATTTTTTGAATCATTTGGCTCATTGCACTCATTTGATGTACGGGCATTAACATCGAAAGTTTCACTGTCGGGCAACTTGTAGACGCGAAGACGATATGGGTAACGGAGGGTTAATTTGTATGATTGAACACAGATTCCCCAATTTGTCATTTAAGTAGGCAGCGAAGAGTTGCTTAACAACAAAGCGCGCTTCCACCGCCGAGAACAATCTTTTTAATAGTTTTCGATGACCACTTATTCTTTATGGGTTTTTCCACGGTGCTGGTAGGCAGCGGCCAGGCCACCCGAAGAGGTTTCACGATACGGTGATGGCAGGTCATTTCCTGTCTGCAACATGACCGCGACCACTTCATCGAATGGAATTAGGTGAGTTCCATCCGTGAATAATGCATAATCCGCACAATTGATCGCCCGGTTGGCAGCAAAGGCATTTCGCTCAATGCAGGGAATCTGAACCAATCCTGCCACGGGATCGCAAGTCAAGCCTAAATGATGTTCCAATGCCATGGCGGCAGAATATTCGATCTGGCGGATGGTGCCTCCCATCAATTGTGCGGCGGCACCTGCTGCCATCGCACAGGCCGCGCCAACTTCGCCCTGACATCCAACCTGCGCGCCGGAGATGGATGCATTCTTCTTGATCAGATTCCCGATCAACCCCGCCGTTGCCAAAGCATGCAAAATAGAATCTTCGGGACAGCGGAACGTCTGTTGTGCGTATCGCAAAACGGATGGCAACACGCCGCTGGAACCGCAGGTCGGAGCAGTGACTACCTGACCTCCAGCCGCATTCTCCTCAGATACGGCTAAGGCGTAAGCAGCGAGAAGCCCAGGGCGTTTTAAAGGTTCACGGGCATTGAGGGATTTCCGATAAAATGCCCAAGCTTTGCGCGGCATCTTCAAACTGCCCGGCAGAACGCCTTCCGTCTCCAATCCGCGGCGGATGGCATCTCGCATGGCGTGCCAGATTTCTCTCAAGAAAGGCCAAATATCTTTCCCTTCGCATTGTTCCACGTACTCCCAGAAAGACAATCCATCTTTATCGCAACGTTCCAAGATTTCGGTCAGAGAGTTTAATTCGTATAAAACCTTAACTTGGAGTGTGGCGTCATCTCCAATAGCTCCCCCTCCCAGACTATAAACCTGCCACGGCTCCGACGATTTCCCGTCATCAAAGAATGCTTCGAATTGCATTCCATTTGGGTGAAGTGGCAGTTCCTCATCCGGCTTCCAAATGATCTCGGTCGGCGAAGGTGACAATGTATTTTGAATGGCTACATCTGTCAGATGGCCTTTTCCAGTTGCCGCCAAACTTCCAAACAAGTAAACGCGATATTTGATCGCAGTTGGATAACGTTCCTTGAAGATCTCAGCAGCCCGACGCGGCCCCATGGTGTGACTGCTCGAGGGGCCATACCCTATCCGATAAAGTTCGATAATGGATTCCATTCAACGCACCTTCAAAATTGCCAGCATCAGGAAAATGAAAAGGCCAAGTTCTGAATCAAATAATAACACATGCAATGTATCGATTCACTAGCATGGGCTTAAGAAATTGCTGAAACACCTTGATACAAAAGATCGAATAAACCTTTCATTCCAGAACTCATCATCGCATTTTATAGAAAAATCACTGCCAAGGATTTGGGTTCACTCGGCAGTGATACTCTTTCAGGGAACTACGTGTTCCGTTGGGAATCACCCAACCGGCATAAACCTGCCTCGCCCAATCGGAAAATCCATTTCATATAAAATAGGCGATCCCGAATCCGCAAAGCTTCGCACCGGCCACATCAGGGCATCGCCCCGTTCAAGGCGTTCATGCGAAACACCAGCGTATATAGGCGTCAACGCGGAAATCTCATTCATGATCTCACGCGTATTTCCATAAATCCAACTATGATACGGGGCTTCGGATGCGATAGGTTTATTATTCTGTGCGAGGATCTTACGCACCAGCCCGGAGAGGATATGCCACGGCGCACGCGAATCGTCTTGAGATTGAATCGCCTGCCGCACCAATTGGATACGGCGTTCTGTATTCGTATAGGTTCCAGTCGTTTCCGCAAAACTTACGCTTGGCAGGCACACATCCGCATGGCTGCATACTTCCGTCATCAACACTCCAGAAACGACGACAAACCCGCATTGATCGAGAGCGCGTCTGACAAAGGCGCCCGTCTCTTCGGACCAAAGATTTTCGCTCAGAATGAATAGCGCTTTGATGGAACCATCATCGGCGGCTTTGATCATTTCCGAAGCGGACAACCCGGCCTGCGTTGGTAATTCGGTTCCCCAGGCATCTTCAAACTTCTTGCGGGCATATTTGTCCGTCACCGACTGATAGCCGGGATAGAAACCAGGATGACCGCCCATATCATACGCGCCCTGGGAATTGTTTTGAGTCCGGAGAGGCGCAACGCCTCCGCCGGAAATACCCATGTTTCCAAGCAGCATCTGGAGATTCGCCAAATCCATGATATTCTTCGCGCCCGAATCCTGCCCGGCAATGTCCGCGCCCCAGATCACAGCCGTCGGGTGGTTCCTGGCAATGATCTCTGCCGCACGATTCAGTTTTTCCACCGACACATTGGTCAATTCAGAAACACGCTCGACTGGATACTGATCCAGTACCGCTCTAAGCCGCCCGAAGTCCTGGGTGCGCTCTCGAATGAATTTTTTATCCTCCCAGCCATTTTCCAGGATGATGCGCATCAGGCCGTTCAGCAGAACCGCTTCCGATCCGGGTTTGTAGCGCAGGGAAAGCGCCGCATATTCTTCGATGTTGAAGAAGATCGGGCTTGCAACGATCAACTGCGCTTTGCGGCGAAGAACCGCCTGCCGAATCTTCGCCCCAAAGACCGGATGATTCTCCGTGATGTTGGAGCCGATCACAAAAATGGAGCGTGCGTTCTTCACGATATCTTCCATGGAATTCGACATGGCTGCCAAACCAAAGGATTCATTCAAACCGTCCACAGTACTCTTGCGATTGAGATGGACGCTGCAATCAATGTTATTGGTCCCAAGCACCTGGCGGGCCAGTTTGTTCATCAGATAATTATCCTCGTTGAGCGCCTTCCCCGAGGTCAACAAACCGATGCTGTCGGGGCCGTACTGATCGCGGGCAGCATTCAAGCCTCGAGCCACGATGTTCAACGCGACATCCCAATCCACATCCACCCACGGGCCGCGGTTTTGCGGACGCGGTGAATCCTCCAGCAAATACTTGCGGACGTGCGGACGCTTCAAACGATTCGACGAATGGATGAAATCATAGCCGTATCGTCCCTTGACACAAAGGTGGTCGCCATTGACCGGAGCTTTGTCACTCGAAGAGACAGACAGTATACGTCCGCCAAAGACGTCATCCTTGACGTTCAAATTCAACTGGCAGCCGACGCCGCAATACGAACAAATGGTGGAAACCACCCGGTCCGGCGTTCCCAATTTGAGCGACATCTTGTTATCCAAGGCGCCCGTTGGACAGTGAGCCACACATGCGCCGCAAGACTCACAACGTGCTTGAAGCATGGTCGTATCATCACCGGCCACGATGCGAAGATCGTAGCCGCGGTATGCCTGTGTCCAGACAAAACGTCCCTGCACTTCGGCGCACGCCCGAACACAGCGCGTGCACATAATGCACTTGTTTTTATCCACCCAAATGAACGGATTGGGATCGCTGTCAATTTGACGGAACGGCTCTTTTGCCATGGCCTTCTTCATATCGATACCATAATATCGAACCCAATGGGCAAACTGGGTATCGAGTTCTGGTTTGTCTGAGCCATTATGGGTATAACCGGCATCGTAAAAGCGGGCCAACAATAATTCCAGAACGGTGCGTCGATATTGGGTCAGCGCAGGGCTTTCCGTTTTCACCATCATCCCCGGCGAGACCAGCGTCGTGCAGGCCGTCGCGGGCAGGCGCATTCCTTGAATATCTACGGAACACAATCGGCAGCCGCCGTAAGGCGTCAGGTCCTTGTGATTGCATAAAGTGGGAATGACGATTCCCGCCTGTTCCGCGGCTTTAAGAACCGTTGTATTTTCAGGAACTTCCAGGGTTTGACCATTGATCGTTAAACTAATCATGGTTACTTTTCCTTTACATCTTCCAAAATGCGGCTACCCAGCCGGAACCGCGGCCGGTGAAAATTGCTGGATTGGGCAAACACCGGTTGGGCAAACGTGATCCACAATATGCGCATCGACTTCCTCGCGGAAATACTTCAAGATGCTGAGCAGCGCGGTCGGCGCGGTCTGTCCCAAACCACAATTGGACACTTCGGACATGGCCGCCGAGATTTTCATCATCTCATCCACGTCCCCGGGAGAGCCTTTCCCTTCGGAGATACGGCTCACGATTTCATACAACCGCAAGGTACCGATTCGGCACGGTGTGCATTTGCCGCAGCTCTCATTGCGGAAGAAACGCAGAATCACTTTCGCGAGATCAACCACACAAGTATCTTCATCACAGACGAGCAGTGCGCCAGAACCGAGAGAGACGCCGGCATTACGGAAGGAGTCGAAGTCCAAGGGGACATCCTGCAAACTGGCCGGGACGATGGTCCCGCTCGAGCCGCCGGATTGAACGAGCTTAAGCTTCCTGCCATTCTTCATGCCTTTTCCGTAAATGTCGATCACTTCACGAAGAGTAATCCCCATCGGGACTTCGATTGCGCCCGTGAAGTTGACATTGCCAAGAATCGTATAAACTTTCGTTCCTGTGCTCTTCGGCGAACCGATCTCACGATACCAAATCGCACCATTTCGAAGAATCGACGGGACATTCGCCAACGTTTCCACATTATTCACAACCGTTGGCTTGCCAAACAGGCCAAAGGTGGTTGGATACGGCGGGCGCGCCCGCGGCATACCGCGCTTGCCCTCCAGCGATTCGATCAAGGCCGTTTCCTCACCGCAGATATAGGCACCTGCTCCCGCATGAGGATGAATATGAAAACTGAAATCTTTCCCAAAAATATGATCGCCCAACAAGCCATGCTCTTCCGCTTGACGAATGGCATTTTCGATTCGCTTATAGGCCAATGGATATTCGCCGCGGATGTAGATATATCCTTCGTGCGAGTTGATAGCGTAACCCGCGATGGTCATCGCTTCAATGATGCTGAATGGATCGCCTTCCAAAACCAGACGATCCTTGAATGTTCCCGGTTCGCTTTCATCCGCGTTACAGATCACATACTTTGGAAATCCCGGCGTGCTGGCTACAAAACTCCATTTGCGGCCGGTAGGAAAGCCTGCGCCGCCGCGTCCTTGCAAACCCGATTTCTCGACTTCGGCAATCACCTCGGCCGGTTTCATTTGCGTCAGGGCTTTTCCCAACGCCTGATAGCCGTCATACAAAATATAATCTTCGATGCTTTCAGGATCGACGATGCCAACGCGTTCCAACACAACCCGCTTTTGCACCGGCAGCGCGCCGCGGCGGCCGCGCATCCATCCGATTTCCGGTACCAACTCGTGCATCAGCGCCAGCAGCGAAGGAACGATGTTGCCTTTATATAAATGTTCCTCCACAATCGTATGCACATCCGCCGCCGTGACCGGTGCATATACGGCCGCGTCAGGATACACGATCACCATCGGTGTATCGCCTTGGACTCCGGGGTCGAGAATGGTGGTCACCGCGATCTGATCCGATAAGCCGAATTGATCGATCTCATCCAGAAAAGCGCGGAATACATCCTGTGCGCCGCGCGCCAGACTGGTTTCATCCACCGAGACAAGAACCATCGAACGGATTATTTTCATCTATCACCTCTTATCACCAAAGCACTCTTTCCTGACCCGTTCATTCGTACCGCGCAAGAATTTCTGGCACGCGCTCAGGCGTGACATTGCCAAAGATATCGCCATCAATCGAAAAGACCGGCCCAACACTGCATATCCCAATGCAACTGGTCGTAAGCAAAGACCATTTCATATCCTTGCTGGTCTCCCCCGGCTGCAATCCCAATTCCTTTTGAAGCGCCTCGATGACCTGACGGCCCCCAACCACATGGCAGGGCGCGCTTTCACAGAATCGGACAATGTGTTTTCCCAGCGGCTTGAGCGAATACATATCGTAAAAACTCACCGCGGAATAAATGTGACTATTGGCAAGGAACACGCCTTCTTCGGGAATCTGAATGCGCCGCCGAATCTCAGGCGAAGCTTCAATTGGAATATATCCAAGTATGCGATTGATCTCGCTCAAAATCGGAACGACCGAATCGCGCGTCGCACCATATTCCTTGACCAATTTCTCTATAAGTTCAACCAAATCCAAATCTTTCGTTTCTTGATCCATAGTTTCTCCTTCGTTCCTCACATCTAAATGGTCGGGAACGGAGTCGCATCGACGACAAATTCTTCAACGACTTTTCCACTGAGAATATGTTCCTGCAAAATGCGTTTAACGATTTCAGGCGTGACATGTCCATACGTCACTTTGGAATTGTCATCGACAGTAACTTCCACAATTGGTTCGTCTCCGCAGAGCCCTATACAGCCAGTTTGAGCGACATGGACATCTTTGAACCGATCATTCTTGACTTGGGCTTGGATCGCCTCCCAAACATCCCTCGCGCCTGCCGCGATGCCGCAACTCCCCATGCCAACGACCAGTTGGGTTTTCTTAAGGCTGGCCTGACGTTTTTTTTCTTCGACGATTTCTTCCCGAAATTGGTTTAGCTCTTCCAATGATCGAATAGGTTTCATAAGCGTTTTTCCATTTCGTTATAAACAATTCCAAACAAGCTCGTCCTGCTTCAGATCTTCGTACACTTGCTCGACCGCCTGCTTGACTTCCTTTGAAATCGGATAACCCCAAGCCACGACCTGCGGCTGGATGCCCACCAAATCCACTTGCGGCACAAATTCGCGCAGGGATTCCACCAAATAGGAAAGCGGTAGCGTATGCGTAGTCATCAGAAATGGGTCTTCCAGTTTCTCGGCGCGGATGAGCCGAACATCACCGGGAGTCAAATCCATGTCCGCGGCATCGATGACCAGGACCCGGTCGGGGTTCATCTCGCGGATCGAATACAAAACATTCTCCGGCGTGGCTCCGCCATCCAACAAATCCCAATCCTCCAACGGTGTGCGCTGCATCTTCTGCGCCAGAAGCGGTCCCGCCGCGTCATCGCCCATCATGGAATTACCAACCGTTAAAACCAATTTCTTCTTCATGCGTATTTCCTGACCATTAAATAAAGCGCTGGTTCCTGAATCATCTTCTGCAGGCATTCCAGCAAGACGTCCGTGCAATGCGTTCCGGCAAAATCCATCTGTGCACGAGAATCTTTTAGCACCGGAACCAAATCGCTCGCGTGACTCTTATTGATCTCGATCTCACCCCACGTCAACAAACCTTCGAGTTTATGGCGGCCTTTCCCTTCCGGCATCTGCGCGACCCAATTGCGATATTCATCGAGCGGGATTTCCATCAGGCTTTGGAAACAATCCAGCACGCCGACATGGTGACCAATCGCTAGCGAATAATAGACGACCTGCTGCGCCTCCTCAGGAATGTCCTTATCGGTGTTGACAAATTTTTGCGTCAACTGATAGAAAACAGCCCGCTCAGCCATGGATTAGGC
>JBJKOR010000228.1:0-8349 GCA_046707185.1 Anaerolineales bacterium
GTGTGGCCGTGATAGTTGGCGTATCGCTGGGGGTGACGTAAATCGTGCTGGTCGCGGAAGGTGCAGGCGTGGGCGTAAATAACGGAGACAGGATGTTCGAAACATCCGACATCGAGCAGGCCAACGATATCAACACCGTTGCGGAAATCAAGGCAATTTTTTTCACAGATACCTCTCTTGCCAGGATGATAAACGATTTTCCCAATCGAGGCAATTGCATCATATTTCCTCCAGCGAGTGCTTTGATGAGTTACCCTTGCTGCGAGGCTGCCTGTATGATCTTTGCCGATTTTCGGCTTTGTTAAGGGGTACTTTACGAATCGTATGTTGCGTTTTATCATTTAATAATGACTTCAGTTGATTCCCAAAACCCCATTGGCGTTTTTGATTCCGGTGTTGGCGGCCTCTCAGTTTTACGCGCCATACGTGAACAGATGCCCGAAGAGCCTGTCATCTATTTTGGCGATCAGGGACATGTTCCGTATGGACCGCGGCCTTTACAGCAAGTGCGCGGTTTTTCGGAAGGTATTACACGCTTTCTGTTGAGCAAAGGTGCAAAGATCATTGTTGTGGCATGTAATGCCGCGTCTGCCGCGGCGCTGACGTATCTGCGGCAAACCTTCCCGGAGATTCCATTCGTTGGCATGGAACCGGCTGTCAAGCCTGCGGCGGAGCATACCGAAACCGGTGTGGTCAGCGTGCTGGCAACTCCTGCCACATTTCAAGGTGCGTTGTATGCCTCGGTGGTGGAGCGCTTTGCAAACGGCGTGAAGTTATTGCAAGACCCTTGTGTCGGGTTGGTCCAGCAAATCGAAAAAGGTGATTTGAATGGGATGACCACGCGCAAGATTTTGGAAGATGCGCTGCATCCCATGCTGGAAAAGAATATCGATACAGTTGTGCTGGCCTGTACGCATTATCCGTTCGTCATCCCGTTGATTCAGGGAATCGTCGGGGAAAAGGTTCGGGTGATCGACCCGGCTCCGGCTGTGGCGCGCCAGGTCAAACGTCTGCTTGAAGCGAGAAAGTTGAAACGGCGGGCAGGTCATCGAAGTATGATTCAATTCTTTACATCGGGCGATGCAGGGCTGCTTCAAACTTTGCTGCCGAAGTTGCTCGGCGAGAATGGTGAAGTCAAGGCGCTCCAATGGCAGGAAGATCGAATCCTGCAAGAAACCCCGAGTGGTAATTGAAATTTGTCATGAAATGGAGTAAAGTAGAAAAGTGAAATTCTGCCTTGGGATAGATGGAAAGGAGTTATGATGAATCACCAAATTAACTACCTGCAGTGCATCGTTCCCCCTCATATGTTGCAAAACATCCTGGCCAATGGTTCTGCCCTTCAAAAGCAGGTTGCGTTGACGTCTCTTGCCATATCCGGCCAATTCCGTGGTCATCGCCAAGCTTTGTCCGAGGCGGTGGGCTTCTTCAAAGTTTTTTCCGCGGCAGAGAAACACCGCTCGGTTTATACGGCCAATCACGGCAGCAGTTTGCCGGGACAGCTTGTGCGCGATGAAGGCGCGCCCGCGAGCGGCGACCCAGCAGTAGATGAAGCGTATGATGGAGCTGGTTCCACCTATGATCTGTATTGGGATATTTATCAGCGTAATTCCGTCGATAACAATGGGCTTCGGCTTGATTCGACGGTTCACTATGAACAAAACTACGACAACGCATTTTGGAATGGGCAGCAAATGGTGTATGGCGATGGCGACGGTCAATTGTTCGAGCGCTTTACCATCGCGGTCGATGTGATCGGGCACGAACTGACGCATGGCGTGACGCAATACACCTCCAATTTGAACTATCAGAATCAATCCGGCGCGTTGAATGAATCCATATCCGATGTGTTTGGCTCGTTGGTCAAGCAATATAAGTTGAATCAAAATGCGGATGAGGCGGATTGGTTGATTGGCGAGGGGTTGTTTACGCCGAACGTCAAGGGAATTGCGCTTCGTTCCATGAAAGCGCCGGGAACTGCATACGATGATCCGGTGCTTGGCAAGGACCCGCAGCCTGCTACGATGTCGGGCTACGTCAACACCTCGCAGGATAACGGCGGTGTCCATATCAATTCCGGGATTCCGAATCACGCCTTTTATTTGCTGGCGCGAACGCTGGGCGGGTATGCATGGGAAAAGGCCGGACAGATATGGTATACGGCCGCCACAACTAAATTCAAAAGCGATACCGATTTCCAAAGCGCGGCAGATTTAACCTTCCAGGTTGCGGGCAACCTCTATGGCGCAAATAGCACGGAGCAAAAAGCGGTTCAAAATGCATGGTCTGGAGTGGGGATTGTCGTTGGCGCACAATCCCAGCCTCAGCCAAGCGGATGTTTGCCCGCGTTGATCTCGATGCTCCAATCTTGGGCGGGCGGAAACGCCCAGCGGTGATGGAGAAGGTGCATATGCGTATTGAATTTGTGCGTAGCGGAGGGTTTGCCGGAATTCTTTTGACGGCCAACATTGATTCGCAAACCCTCCCGCAAGATGAAGCCGCGCTGTTGGAACGAATGATCGAGGCAGCAAACTTCTTTGATTTGCCGGAACAAATCAAACCCACACCGCCTATGCCGGATCGCTTCGAATATGAAATTACGATTTCCATTTCGCAGCGAACACACACGGTTGCAGTCGGCGAGTCGGTGGTTACGGATCAACTGCGTCCACTGCTCGACCGCCTGACGGAACTGGCGCGCAGCGGCAAATATCGTTAATAACGGCAGTAAGTTTTCAGACCTCAATCAATACAATACAACAGACTTCTTGCAAAAGTTGTTTTTTGCCTTGCTCAAGGCGGCGTCCCCGCCGCCGGGGACTGCGGCGGGAGCACTTATGCAAGAGGTCTAATATAAAATACAATGAGGCAAACTATATGAATACATTGCAAACCATTCAAACCCGTCATTCCGTTGGCAGTCTCAAACCTGACGTTGTATCGCGTGATTTGATCGCGAAATTATTGGATGCGGCTGTGCAGGCACCGAATCATTATCACGTCCGGCCATGGCGCTTCGTTGTCCTGACCGGAAACGGACGCAACAGATTGGGCGAGGCTATGGCCCAATCCCTGAAGGCCCGATTTCCCCAACTGACCGATGAAGCGCTGGATAAAGAACGCGCCAAGCCATTGCGGGCGCCGGTGCTGATCGCCATCGGCGTGGACAAACCAACCGAATCCAAAGTGCTCGAAATCGAGAATGTGTGCGCTGCCGCAGCCGCCTGTGAAAACATGCTGTTGGCCGCACACGATTTGGGGCTTGGTGCTAAATGGCGTACCGGCGATGCAGCACGCGATCCGTTGGTGAAAAAGTTTTTGGGCTTTGATGAAGATCAAACCATCATTTCATTTCTTTATATCGGCTATCCCGAGGTGACGCCCGAACCCGCGCCGCGTCCCGGTTTTGAAGACCGGACTGTTTGGATGGAGTAGATGAAGCAAATTGATGTCCCTTACAGAAGTAAGGGACAATTTGCTAAGATTACCAATAACGCGCGGTTGCCATGCAGAGTAAAGCAAGGATGAGTGAAATTGTATCTATAGTGCTGACCGTTTTTAGTCGGCTCTGCAATTCTTGAATTCGACTCATTTGTTCCGGCGCTGGTTTACCCTGGATTTGTGATCCAAGCTTTCCAAGTGCGCTTGAATATTTGCCAACCATTGAGCCGAAGATCAGCCCGATGATTCCAAAGATGCCGCCGATGCCAAAGCCCCAACCCGCTGCCGAGCTTGTCCAATTCGATGTGAAACCACTGGAGTCGATCCAGAAAAGAATCGCGCCCGCTAAAACTGTTAGGATTGCGGCAGTTGTCATGGCAAGGGTGAATCGACTTTTGGTTGTTAAGTAAGTCATGAACTTTTGGCCGGCATCAGCCGTTGCGTGGGCCGTAGGCTCGACAAAGAAATTTATAAACAATGCACTGCCGACCCAGAAAACTCCACTGAAAACGTGCAACAATCTCAAGACAACCGTTAAAATGTTCATCTCGTTCTCTCCTCGTATAAAATTTTAAATTAAATACGGAAGCTTAAACACTGGGCTTTTGCTACGGTTGCGTTTGTGTTGAATGCCGCTATTGGATCTTTTGGACCGCTTGTTTTGCCAGCGATGCCAGTTCCCGGTCCGTTCGTGAAGCGGCCAGCTCCTGGAGAGCGGGCAAAGCCCTGCGGTCGCGTAATTCCCCCAAAGCAAGAATGACTTGTTTTCGCACGTCACGGCTTTCGTCGTTCAGCATGTTCAGAAATGGCGGGACAGCTTGCAGGTCGCGCGTTTTGGTCAGCCCGATGACGGCTTGCTGGCGAATCCAGGCTTCGGGGCAACGCAGCGCCTCCAGCAGGATGGGGAGGGCGGGCGCGCCCATCGCAGCCAAGGCCTCCGCCGACGCCCGGCTCACATCGAAATGCGTATCGTACAGTGAGATGCTCAACGGCTCGATGGCGCGCTCATCGGGGAGGCGAACCAATAGCAACGCAGCATATTTCTTGACCGTGCCTTCGTTATCTTTCAAGGCTTCGATCAAGCTCGGTACAACTGCCTTTCCCATTTTGGCAATTGCATCCAATAAATGGTTGACAGCCTGGTCGCGTTCATACCACCAATATGAATCGCGCAGCGCCTCCATCAAGTAGGGAATGGCCTCGGCTCGTTTCGTTTCGCCCAGGGCTTGCGCCGCGGCTTGACGTACGTCAATTTGCGGATCATCGAGCAGGACGTTGCTGATGGCTTCGAAGGTGCGCGGATCAGCAAATTTGCCGAGGGCAATACAGGCTGCCGCGCGGACTTCAGGTTCTTTATCCTTCAATGCTTCGGTCAAGGCGGGAATAACTTGCGGATCGCGAATCTGTCCGAGCGCCAATGCGGCTTCGACGCGCACGGTAAAGAATTCGCCGCGCAATGCGTCTAATAAAGCTGGAATGGCAGTTTGGTCTTTGATCACGCCGAGAACTTGTGCGACAGGGGCGCGGGTTTCAGGCCGGGCTGTGGATAACGCTTTACATAACGGTGAAACGGCCGCAGGTCCGATGCGAACGAGGATTTGCGAAATCATGTCGCGCAGGCTTGGGTCGCGCGTCGTGAGTGAATCCACTAATGCGGGCACCGCGTCTGCGCCCATGCGAATCAAATCTTTGGCAGCGTGGTCGCGTTTCTTGGAATCGCTCAATTGAGCGATCAATCGCTTTGCTTCGCCAGTCCTGCCGCCTGTAAACCATTGCATAGTGCTATTTTACTTCACCATCAAAAACTCTCAGATTGAAATTGTACCAAGTTTATCTGATATAATGCCATGTTTGCAATCTTGAGTGTGAGCCATAACCGGGTATACTGTTTTGTGTTATGGTGTGAACCAATTCAACGGAGATTTTATGAATAAAAAGGAACAACTTGAGTTATATCATCAAATGGTTCTGATCCGCCGCTTGGAAGAACGCGGCGCGGAACTTTACCAGCAGGGAAAGATTGGCGGCTTCATGCACTTATATATCGGACAGGAAGCGGTCTCGACCGGCCTGATTGCGGCGCGCCAACCGGATGACCGAATCATCACGGCCTATCGCGACCATGGTGTCGCCATCAACTGCGGAATTCCCGCCAATCAAGTGATGGCTGAATTGATGGGAAAAGCCACTGGCGTTTCGCATGGCAAGGGCGGCTCGATGCATATGGCCAGTCCTGAAAATAATTTTTGGGGCGGGCACGCCATCGTGGGCGCACATTTGCCGCTGGCAACGGGAATGGCGCTCGGCGATAAATATGGCAACCGTAATAATGTAACGATTTGTATGTTCGGCGATGGGGCGACCAACATTGGCTTTTTCCACGAAGCGGTGAACATGAGCAAGGTTTGGGAATTGCCCGTGTTATGGGTATGTGAAAATAATCAATACGGCATGGGCACAGCGGTCAAACGGGCATCGGCAGTTTCATCCATTGCGATGAAGGCACGCGGCTATGATATCCCGAACACCAAAGCCGATGGCATGGACGTGATGAAAGTCTATGAAGCTGCGCAGAAAGCGATTGAAACCGTCCGTTCAGGCAAAGGTCCGTTCTTGTTGGAAATTAATACCTATCGTTTCCGCGGACATTCGATGGGCGATCCTGAGCGTTATCGTAAGCAGGAGGAAGTCAAAAAGTGGGAAGAGAACGATCCGATCGGCGTGTATCGAAAATATTTAACTGGAAATAAAATTGCCACTGCGAAATCGTTGGATGAAATGGATGAGCAGGTAATGGATGAAGTTCAGAAAGCCGTCGAATTTGCCGAGGCTTCCCCCGAACCGACCATGGAAGATTTATACGTGGATGTTTATGTGGATTAGAGACCAGAGATAAGAGAACAGAGAGTAGTCTGCTGAAAGACTATTCTCTAATCATCTATTCTCTGCACTATGAGGAACTTATGTCTAGAATAACAATGCGCGAGGCAATCTCGCAAGCACTTTGGGAAGAAATGGAACGTGATCCCGCCGTGTTCATCATGGGCGAGGAAGTCGGTGTGTGGGGCGGCTCGTATGCCGTGACCAAAGGTTTTTATGATCATTTCGGTGCTGACCGCGTGCGCGATACACCCATTGCGGAAGCCGCCATTGTCGGTGCGGCGATTGGCTCGGCGATGGTCGGACAACGTCCGGTGGCTGAATTGATGACGATCAACTTTGCATTCGCCGCCATGGATCATATCGTCAATGAAGCTGCCAAATTGCATTACATGTTTGCCGGACAGTTCAAATTGCCGTTGGTGATTCGCACCGTTGGCGGCGGTGGGCGTCAGTTGGGCGCGACCCATTCACAAACGCCCGATGTGATCTTCGCACACTTTCCCGGACTGAAAGTGGTCGCGCCGGGGACGCCGGAAGATGCCAAAGGATTGCTCAAATCCGCCATCCGCTCGGATGACCCGGTCATGTTCATCGAGCACGCCACAATGTATCAGGTCCGCAGCGAAGTTCAGGATGGAGATTTCACCATCCCGATTGGCAAGTCGAAGATTCAACGTCCTGGAAAAGATGTCACCATCGTGACGTATTCCAAAGGTCTCGAACTTTCGATGAAGGCTGCCGATGAACTTGTGAAAGAAGGAATCGAAGCTGAGATCGTTGACCTGCGCACGCTGCGTCCGCTCGACATGGAGCCGGTGTTCGAATCGTTCAAGAAGACGAACCGCGCCGTGGTTGTCGAGGAAGGCTGGAAATCGTTCGGCGTGGGCAGTGAAATTTCCAGCCGCATTTATGAAGAATGTTTCGATTATGTCGATGCGCCGGTGAAGCGCGTGGCTCAAGATGAAGTACCGCTTCCATACAATCGCACGCTCGAGCAGGCCGCGCTTCCGCAAGCCGAAGATGTGATTGCGGCGGTGAAGGAGGTGCTGTAATGGCTGAGACTATCACGATGCCCAAGCTGGGCTTTGATATGCGCGAGGGCACGCTCGTTCGTTGGATTCGCAGCGAAGGCGAGAACATCAACAAGGGCGATGTGCTGGCGGAAATCGAAACCGATAAGGCTACGGTTGAAGTTGAATCCTCGGCGAGTGGCGTGGTTCGAAAAATATTGGTGGATCAAGGTGCGGTCGTGCCGATTGGTGCGCCGATTGCGATTGTTGGCAGTGCGGATGAAGTGATCAGTGAGGCAGTAAGCAGAAAGCAGAAAGCAGAAGCCGCGCCTCAGACTCAGCCGAAAGCGGCTCCCGTTGTTAAACCTGTGGCTGCCCCGCAAGCTGGCCCCGTCAAAGCTTCGCCGCTGGCGAAGAAGATGGCGCGCGATTCCCAAATTGACTTATCGCACATTCAAGGCACTGGCCCCGGTGGAAGAATCGTTCGACGCGATATTGAGCAGGCGTTATCGAACGGTCAGCCGCCAGCAGTCAGCGTTCAGTCAACGGTCTACGGTCCACCACCGTCCACGGTCATCGTTTCGCGTGAAGATGAAGTCATCGCTCCCACGAAATTGCGCCAAGCCATTGCGCGGCGAATGGTGGAGTCGAAAACCACGGTTCCGCATTTCTACGTTTCGCATGAGTATAAAATGGACGCGGTAATGGTATTGCGAAAGCAGCTCAATGAATATTTACCGGAGAATGAAAAACTTTCGGTTAACGATTTCATTGTCAAAGCAGCGGCATTTGCGTTGCGCGAATTTCCGAATCTCAATGCTTCCTTTGCCGGAGACAAAGTTGTTCGGCACGGCGCGATCAATGTTGGCGTGGCGGTTGCGGTTGAAAACGGCCTGTTGACCGTGGTCAGCAAGAATACGGATCGACAACCATTGCGACAAATTTCCATGGAAGTCAAACGCATGGCTGCTGGCGCACGCGAGGGCAAAGTCAAGCCCGATGACATCGAAGGCTC
>JBJKOR010000229.1:0-3226 GCA_046707185.1 Anaerolineales bacterium
ATCTCATACTGAGCAAAACTATCCCACAGCGGATGGCTTGGATTAATTTTGAGCCATTCTTTATCTTCAATACGCGCTGTTGCTAGAACCAACACCTTGTCGGCACGTTTGCTTAGATCGTCGAGGAATTCTCTTAAACGATCTTGAAACCCTGGCAATGGAGCAAAAGGTACTTTGAGTGCTAATGGTGATTGTGGTTGAAGGGCAGGATCACATAGAATATGCAAATCATCTAAGAAGACAACGATACGTTTATCATCTATAGGAGGCCATCTCTCTGGTCGCCCCAACCATATCCTCTGATTCTTCTTGGTAAGCACAATCACCGCACAACCTTCTTTGGACAGGGAAATTGCCAACTCTCCTCCCTCTCTTGTCTTACCCACACCGGTTTTCCCTTTGATGATCAGCCTTCGCTGTAACTGCAGAAGTTCTCTCAACTTACCTTGGATATCTTCACCACCCTCCCTTCCTGTCTGATAGGGAACACTATATGCTGGGAGCGGATCTTTGGTATCAAATATCTTTGGCAAGATCTCCTTGGGTTTGTGGGGAGCAATAATTTCAAATGGGAAATCACCCACTCGCAAAGTGCGTTGCCAAAGATAACCCAGGAGTCCAGCGATTAAGCCGGTGACTCCGAGAAGGGCAACTGCCGCCTGAATCACATCAGTGTGCGTTACTAACCAGCCACCCAATGAGCCTCCGAAACGAACAAACATCATACTCAATCCCAGACAGGCTAGAAGAAGCGCGGTAATGCCTATCCCCTTCAAGATCGGTAGGTAATACTTTGATGTTTTCATGGGCAGTCGGAAGTTGCGCCTGTGTTATGGCTGCGGTTCAGGAGTCATTATATCCAAAGAATGCCAGCTTTGCATTGGTAATGCTCTATCCTGCCTGAGAGTAAGTTCAACTTAGACTCTCAGGGCGGCCCCCCATATTTTCGGGAAGGCACCTTGTTCATGTGACCAAATATAACAAAGATCGGATGACCTCAAAGGATTGAGGTTGACCGTAATTCAGGCGGGCGGAGACCGCTGCATCGGCTTTTTCTCGGAGAAATAGTTTAGGTGAAGTTTGTGCAAGCAAATCAAGAAAAGTTCTGGCGCGGACACGTTCAACATATCCCAGAGCCTCGTCTGGCCGGTAGAGACCTACTTTATCGGTTAAGAGCAAAACCAATCCCTCATAGTCTGCCAGCCTTTCTTCGCTAAAGTACCCAAGCCGGTAATTTTGAAGAGCTAGGAGATTGCGTACGGACTCGACGTGCTGGATCGCAAACCGGTAGTCCTTGTAAGCTGACAGCGGCTCGTTCAATAGATGATATGTCTCACCTCGACCTCCATAGAGACGCCATAGTATCTCAGGATCACCGAATTGCATGGCGTGTTCTATAGCCCGCGACTGAAAAGTTATTGCTTCCTTATAATCCCCTTTCTTTTGATGAGCCAGTCCCAGTGCCGCGAGGGCTAGGGCTTGTTCTCGCAGATTTTTACTGGTCTGGGCGATTTGCAGCACAGTCTTCGCAATCTGGATAGCTTGATCAAAGTCTCCTCGAATGCGATGGACATTTCCAATATTTATCAGATCTCTGATTTCGCCTGACCGGTCACCTGTCCGCCGTCGAATGGCAAGCGCCAACTCGTAGTGGTCCAGCGCACTGGTCAAGACGCCTTGATTCTGATAAATCAACCCGAGCGCTCCAAGAGCTTCCGCCTCACCGTGCCGGTCTCCGATCTGGCGAGCGAGCGCTAATGCTGATGATTGCGTGGTCAAAGCCTCTGAAAAGTCGCCTAACAGCCTAAATACGTTCGCCTGACTTGCCAAGCCGATGGATTCTCCCCTTATATCACCTATTTGGTGATGAATATCCGTTGCCCGCGTATAAGCGGCAAGGGCGCCCTCCAGATCGCCGCGCATCAGCTTTAGATTGCCTAGGTTGCCAATCTGATTTGCAACGCCGGCTTGCTTCCCGATTGTCTGATACAGTGACAATGCTTGTCTAGCGAATTCCTCCGCTCGCTTCAAATTCCCGATGGTTTGGTAAACAACTCCCGAGTTTGCCAAATCTGCAGCTTCACCGGGCTGATCTTCCAAATCCCGGTGGAGAGTATGGGCACGTTCATAAGCTTGCAACGCAAGTGATGGAGCGCCAAGTCTCTGGTAAGCGTTGCCAAGGCTATTTTCACATACAGCCAACAACCTGCTTTCACCAGCCGAGTTAAGCAAATTTTGTGCCTTCTCCCATTGCCTAGCCGCGGAGCGAAAGTCCCCATTTGCGTATGAGGCTGCTCCCTTTTGGATGAGGCGCTTGGCCCTGGAGATTGGTCCCCAGGGTAACCGGTGCAAGAGATTCACTATGTTCATAGAAGTTTCATTTGGTGAGATTAACCTGTCCCCAACATCTTCTTAATGGAGTGGAATTCTAATGGCTGTCCCAGGCGTAACGCTACATACTCGGGCAACTCCTTCTCCAATGATGAAAAAATGCTCTTTCGCTCTTCGCGAAGGCGTTCTTGCTCTCGAATAAGATTCAAGGTTTGTTCGGGCGACAACGCAAATGCAGTCGCCGATTCAATGGATCGCAGCTCTTCGGGCAATGCAGATAGTCTCATTAACTTTTCACGAATTGGCGACGGCGCCAGAGGAAATTGGTTATTGCTCTCTGCGAATATTGATAGTAGATAACGGCTACGACCACGTTCCACATAATGGAGCGTATCCTCTTTCCGACCAAGCGCGTGACAAGACTGTGCTATCCGCGTATAGAGCGTGGCATTCTCTTCCTGCAATGTCCTTTTGCCCATTGACGAGTAATGTTCCTCCCACATCTCCTCGAGCGTCTCTATTGCTCTTGCCAGCCATTCATGGGCCAGTGTCCACTCTCTCCGCCGCCAAAACAGGCTTCCCCCATTTCCAGCAATACGGAGCATCTCATTGCTTGCGCCGATCTCTGCTGAAGCTTCCCACGCTTCTTCCAAACATCGAACGGCTTCCGGTCGGAACTTTTCATTTTGATCCGATAACATATCGAAGGCAATTGCCAAACCATCCATCAATCGCGCGTAATCCAAAGGGAACCGCGCACGAGTGTGAATAGAAAGTGCAGCTTGATAGCACTCGATAGCTTTTGGTATTGTCTGACTACGATCCCTAGCTGGCCAGAAAAGGTAGCAATTTCCCAGATTCGTTTGAGTCGAGGCCCAATCATCTGGATATACAT
>JBJKOR010000230.1:0-6761 GCA_046707185.1 Anaerolineales bacterium
CAGGAGCATTCCTATGTCCCTTATATGTGGAAGCGAATCACCAATCCCGATTTGCTGATTTATCTCGATGCGTCGTTTGAAGTCTCCACCCGGCGCCGAAAGCTCAACTGGAACGAAAAAGATTACAATGAGCAGCTGCGGCGATTGGCACACGCCCGCCAGCACGCGAATCTGATCATCGAGACCAACACTCTTTCTCCCGCCGAAGTCCTGGGTCAAGCCCTGGATTTCATAAAATCGAAACTCGAAACAAAGTAATTTTTGGTCTCATTTTATACTGACAAACATGTACTTTAAGTGTATAATCACGCCCACGCCAGCGACATGCTGGTATTTTTATGGTTCAAAGAACCAAATCCTGCCGAACCATGTTTGATGGAGTAAACCATGTCCCGTAGCCGCAATATTTGGCTGGCCTTGATTATCGTGCTCATCGCCTTTTCACTTTGGGTGGATTTGAGCAACTCAATCTCGATTGTCAACCCAACAAACAGTACAAATCTCGTTCATCTCGACACATCGACCCGTCTCGGCCTTGACTTGCGCGGCGGACTGCAGACCCTATTGCAGGCCGCTGTGCCAAGCTGCTCGTCCGTTGATCCGGGCGAGTTGGATGTCACCCGGAAAATCCTGGAAAGCCGCGCAAATGGTCTGGGCGTAAGTGAAGTCACCATGCAAGTCGCCGGCAATTGTCGTATCGTGGCCGAATTCCCCGGCGTCAGCAACCCTGAACAAGTGCTGGCCGCTTTACAGCAAACCGGTTTGTTGGAATTCGTGGATATGGGAAGCAATCCCGTACCCGAAGGCACCGTGATTCAAACCGACTATGGCCAAACTGCCAGCACGCAGCCATCCGCAACGGGAACCGGGACAGCCCAAGCTGTGACGACGCCATCGGCTGCAACCACAGCGACGGCCAACGCAACGCTCGCGGCTACTGCCGAACCGTCCGCAACCACAGCGGCCAACGCAACACCCACAGCCAACGGCCAGCCCGCGGCAACCGCCACCCCAGCGCCTACCATCTACCACACCGTGATGACCGGGGCTGATTTGAATGCAAGCCAGATTGCAGTTCAATTGGGAACAACCGGTCAATACGAAATTTCCTTCACGCTGAAATCAAAGGGGACAAAAGTCTTTGGCGATTACACGTCATCTCATGTCGGTCAATATCTCGCCATTGTGCTGGACAAGAAAGTCATTTCCGTTCCGGTGATCAACTCAGCGATCACTGGCGGACAAGGCGTGATTCAATTGGGGAACTCCAATGCTGATCAGGCGAACAGCCTTGCGAACACCCTGCGCTATGGTTCTTTGCCGATCCCCGTAAAAGTGGTCGAGAGCCAAACCGTTGGCCCAACCCTCGGTGCAGAATCGGTTCGCAAGAGTCTGCTTGCGGGTGCGATCGGCTTGGCGGTTGTGATTCTCTTCATGGGACTTTATTACCGCCTGCCCGGCATTCTCGCCGACCTTGCCTTGATCACGTACACGTTGATTTCCCTGATGCTCTTCAAGATCATTCCCATTTTCCTGACCCTGCCCGGTATTGCCGGTTTCATCCTTAGTATCGGTATGGCCGTAGATGCGAATGTGCTGATCTTCGAACGGCTCAAGGAAGAACTACGTTCCGGCCGCACCCTGCGCCAGGCAATCGACCTTGGCTGGAGCCGAGCCTGGCCATCCATCCGTGACTCGAATTCTTCCACGCTGATTACGTGTCTCATCCTTTACATTTTCGGAAACACGTTCGGTGCAAGCATCGTAAAAGGCTTCGCGGTCAACTTGGCGCTGGGCGTGCTCGTTTCGCTATTCACGGCCATCATCGTTACGCGCACTTACCTGCATCTTGTGCTTGACAACCTGAAACTGGATGAACATCCGTACTGGTTCGGGTTGTAGGAGCGGAAAGAAGCCAACATGAATATCATCAAGAATCGTTACTACTACTTTCTGATTTCCCTGCTTGTGATCGTGCCAGGAATCATCTTTATGGCAATCCATTGGGTCGAGAATCCATCCGAAGGTCCGCTCGAACTGGGGATCGACTTCCGAGGCGGCTCTCTGCTCGAAGTCCAATTCTCCGGTACGCTTCCTCCCATAACGGATATTCAAGCGGTTTACAATCAATATCATGCAACCACCGGTCAATCGTTGGGTGATTCGCTTTTCCAGCCGCTTGGTACAAACGCCTATTCCATTACATCGAAGCAAATTGACGACGCCACTAAAGGCAAAATTGTGGACGCCCTGCAAGCAAAAACCGGCGAAACGGTGACAGTATTGAACTTTACATCCGTCTCCGCCGCGGTGGGCGCGGAGGTGACGCGATCCGCAGGCTTTGCCATCCTCGCCGCCGCCATATTCATCATTCTATATGTCTGGTACGCGTTCCGCCACGTGGATCATCCGGTGCGTTACGGCACGGCGGCGATCCTCGCCATGCTTCACGATATTTTCGTGGTACTCGGTGTGGAAGCCATGCTTGGATTCTTCCTGCATTGGGAAGCAGACTCATTGTTCCTCACCGCCCTGCTGACTGTGATCGGCTTCTCCGTGCACGATACCATCGTGGTGTTCGACCGCATCCGCGAGAACGCCGGTATTTACCGCCGCGTGGGCTACGAAACGCTCGTCAACCATTCTGTCGTCCAAACCCTCGACCGCTCGATCAACACCCAGTTGACAGTGATGTTCACGCTGTTTGCACTGGCCCTGTTCGGCGGCGATACGACGCGTCACTTCGTAATCATCCTGCTCGCCGGTATCTTCAGCGGGACCTATTCGTCCATTTTCAACGCCTCGCCGATTCTGGTGGTGTGGGAAAATCGGGAATGGCGGACATGGTTCAGACGAAAAACTGAATCCTCGACAACCGCTTGAGACAAAGCATCGAATGCAGAAAAGCGCATCGGCGACGGTGCGCTTTTTCATAATATGAATTACCTGATCAAAGGCTTTCTTCTCGGCTTTGCGATTGCGGCTCCGGTCGGGCCGATCGGCGTGTTGTGCATCCGGCGGACGCTGGCCAATGGACGGCTGGTTGGCTTCCTGTCCGGCCTCGGCGCGGCCACCGCCGATATGTTCTACGGTTCTGTTGCAGCCTTTGGGTTGGGCGTCATCCAGGGTTTGTTGATTAGCCAGAAGCTCTGGCTGAGAGTGCTCGGCGGTGGTTACCTTTTATACCTTGGGATTCATACCTTTTTGTTAAAGCCATCGAATACTGCGGCGCAAACAAAGTCATCCAACAACGGATTGTTCGGCGCATATTTATCAACGATCTTTCTAACACTGACCAATCCAGCGACGATCATTTCGTTCACTGTCATCTTTGCTGGCCTGGGATTTGCGAACATGAACAACGACCATCTTTCTGCCGCGTTCCTGGTGTCAGGCGTCTTTCTCGGTTCCGCGGCCTGGTGGCTGACATTAAGCACCATCATCGGCCTGTTCCGCGAACGCTTTACGCCGCAATGGATGATTTGGGTCAATCGTCTGGCGGGGATCATCATTTCGGCGTTCGGCATCGCGGCGTTTGCCACATTAGTGTAACAAAACTTGCGAAGCTTATTGGCTTTACTAGGGTTATAATCAAAAATTGCAAGGAGAAAAACAATATGAGTGAAAATGCAAGCACAGAAGCGGCTTCTTTTTATGAACGCCCCAATGTCAAACTGGATACCATCCAGGTCAGTGAAGGGATTCCCTTTGGTGTCGAGCAGATTACGAATAAGGGACTTGGCATTGGCGGCGCATATGGCGCGTGGGGAAAAAGCTTCAGCAACGCAGAATTGCCGGGCTTCGTGGAAAGCCGCATGGGCCATCCACTGGATGATAACGATCAGCTGGAACACGCCAATTTGGGCTTCGTGAGCCGTCATCATGTACCGCTCTTGCCGCAGGAGGAAAATCACCAGCTCGAAGTGGAAGTTGGGACGCGGTTGATCAAAAACGCCGCACAAAGCAATGGTTGGGATCCATCCGAAGTCGAGGGATTGCTCGTGGGCATGAGTGGACCGATCAGCATTGATTATTTGTCAGAAATCGCACAACGCGCCGGAATTCCCGATAGTGCTCTCAAGGTCAGTGTACACAAAGCCTGTGACGGATCGGTGGGCGCTTTGAATTTGGCTCTCAATCCCGAGCTTGCCCAACCGGGACAAACGAATATCGCCGAGGAATTGCACGGCAAGAAAGTCCTGGTCGGCGGTATCGAAGGTTTGAGCCGTTTCCTGGACAGGTCGCAGGACAAGAACGCCTTGCAGCTTTTCGGAAACGGCTTCGGAATGATCGGACTCATCCCCGGCAAGACCATCAAATTTCTTGTCGGCAAGAGCATGGACGTTTTCGATGTGGAAGGTTTGTTGAAAGTAAAAATGCTGTATCCCCACGAGGGATTGAAGGCTATCGGTAAATTGGTGGAGGTCGTTCAGGAAAGGGCCTCGTACATTCGCGTGGCAGGCTTGATGCACGAACCGGAAGACGGCGCGAACGTTTCCATGGCAGGTATGATGGGAATGGTCAAGCTATTCGTACGCACAGGCGTTCAGGCCGTGACCGACGCGTTTGGTTCTTATCAAAAATTGATGGACAAACTCGGCACGCCCGAAAAGAAATTGGCGGTCGCAATCGTCCATCACGCCAATTACAAGATCAACAAATTGAAGGAAAAGCAACTGCTAAAGGAAGGCATCAGTTTTCCCATGCCGTGGCTGGTGAAAGACTTCGGCAACGTCAGCGCAGCTTCGAACATGATCGCGTTCCTGCGGCAGCTTCCGCAGATCAAGCCCGGCGATCATGTCCTGATCGATGGCTTCGGCGCCGGAACGTATTACGATGTGCTGGCCGTGAAAATGGCAGAATAAAAAAATAGACCGTCACTGGCGCGCCAGCGACGGTCTATTTTTATTTAACCAACCGACGGCAGCTTGATCGGTGATTTCAACAACGCAGTCACCAGCTTCATCGCATTTCGAACATCACCATAATCGACCATCTCTGAAGGCGAATGGACATATCTACATGGGATGGAAACACAGCCCACAGGAACGCCGCCGCGTACCAACTGCATGGCGCGCGCATCGCTCGAGCCGCGCGGCAGAATCTCGCGTTGATAGGGGATCTTGTTCTTTTCTGCGATACGGATCATCCAATCCACCACGCGCGGATCGGAGATCATGCTCGAATCTCGAATCTTGACCGCAGGCCCTTTGCCCAAGCCCACTTCGAAATTCCTTCTTCCCGGTGTATCACCCGAACCAGCCACATCGACCGCAAAAGCCAAATCGGGATCGACACCATACGCAGAAGTCTGCGCGCCGCGCGTGCCGACTTCTTCTTGTGCGGTAAACACAAAGTACACTTCGTTCGGCATTGATTTCGAAGCTTTCATGGCTTCGATGAGGACGGCACAGCCGATACGATCATCCATCGACTTGGCAACGAGTCGATTTCCCAAATCCAGGAACGGCCTCTCGAAGGCAGCCATATCGCCAATCTTGACCGGACAAGAATCCTTGTCAGACGCGCCTACATCAAGGAAGATCCTTTCCAGCGAAGGAAGCTCGCCGCGAGCAACGCTCCCATCGATGCCGATCACGCCCTGTGTCCCGTTGATGAAGCGCACGCGTCCACCCGGTAAATTACGCGGGAACACGCCGCCAAGCGGCGCGACCCGGACAAATCCTTTTTCGTCCACATGCGTGACGATCAAACCGATCTCATCCATATGTGCGGCGACCATCACTCGTGTTCCTCCCTTGCCTTTTCGGGCAATAAGATTGCCCAACGCATCGATGCGAATCTCATCTACAAAATCTTTGATCTCAGAGCGGATGACTTTTCGGATCGCATCTTCATAACCCGATGGGCTGAATGTATCGGTTAATTTTTGAATCAGTTGCTTCATAGAATTTCCTTATCTTGAAGTTTTGTCAAAACTCATCGCCCTGCCGTCTCGCACCGGCGTGCCGCCGCTGTTCGTGGCACACAGGCCACCTACGGCGACACGAACGGTGAGCGGACACTGAGCGAACGCAGTGAGACGAAGTGAAAGTCGAAGGGCACTGCAACAATTCCGCTTCGACTTCGTATCGCCTTCGGCGCTACTCCGCTCAGCGCGATGAGTCAGAAATTTCATCTCTTCAAAATCGCAGACGTGATTTGACCAATTGCCGCATGCAACAACGCCAGCGTATTCTTCCAATCTGCGATGCGCGACACACTCATCGCCGAATGAGTATAACGGTGCGGCACCGAAATGGAAACCACTGGCGCGCCGAATCCCGCGCGTTGGATAACGCCCGCGTCGGTTCCGCCTCCGCCCGGCTGCCGGATTTGATATGGTATCCTAGCTTTCTGCGCTACATCCTGCAGAAAACGCACCAGCCGCGGATCGTCCAGCGTCGATGAATTGGCAACATAGATGGCGGGGCCAAAACCAAGTCTCGTATTGTAAAAAGTATTCTCACCGTCGTACTGCATCGGCAGGTCATGAGATGGCGTTGCGTCGATGACAATCGCCATATCCGGCTTGAAATATTGCGCCGCCACTTTTGCGCCGCGCAAACCAATTTCTTCCTGAACAGTAAACGCCAAACATAAATCAATGTTTGGATAGGTCTGCTTCGAGAGTTCGATCAGCGTCGCGACGCCCAAACGATTGTCCAATGACTTCGACATCACCGAAGGCCCGAGGCGTTGGAAGTTGGGTGCAAACGTCCCGCGTTCGCCAACTCTGATTTTTGATTCAGGGCCAAGGT
>JBJKOR010000231.1:0-4072 GCA_046707185.1 Anaerolineales bacterium
GCCTTATAGAAGCCATTGAGTTGGGTCATTTCGGTCACGATGGGATGATCCCAAATATGCTGGTCGTTCAATTCCTTGACGGTTTGCTCAGCGATCATCTTCTGTTCATCGTTGTGATAAAAGATCGCTGAACGATACTGCGTACCGACATCATTGCCTTGACGATTCATCGTGGTCGGATCGTGGATGGCAAAGAAGACGTTGAGAAGGTCGCGATAGGAAATAACGTTTGGATCGAATGTGATTTGTGTTGCTTCGGCATGACCCGTCTTTTCGGTACAGACCTCTTGATAGGATGGATTCGGAACGTGTCCGCCTGCGTAACCAGACTCGACAGATACCACGCCTTTGACTTCGTCGAAGACGGCTTCGAGACACCAGAAGCATCCCCCAGCCAGTGTTGCGGTTTGAAGATTCTGATCCATGATAAATTCTCCTTCTAAAATAATTTGTTGAACCGGTTCGCCAATAAGATGCGGTGTAACAGAGAAATATTATTAGGAGATGGTGATAAAAAAGTAGGGGCACAGCGTCGCTGTGCCCCTACGGTTAGATTTTTTATTTCTCTATGCGCTCGGTTCGGGAACCGCGGCTTGTGTCAATATAATCTCGTCTTCTGGATTTACATCCACGAGAATTGAGTCGCCGTCGGTGAATTCGCCGCTCAGCAATTTATCCGAGAGCGGGTCCTCCACTTTCTGCTGGATTACTCTCCGCAGCGGCCTCGCACCGAATTCCGTATCGTAACCTTGATCGGCAAAAGCCGTCAGCGCCGCGGGAGAAGCCGTCAGCGTGAGATTGTGCTCTGTCAATCGATCCGCCACTTTATCCAGTTCGAGCGAGACGATCTTCTTGATGTCATCCTTGTTCAATGAGCGGAAGACTACCACCGCATCGAGACGATTCAAAAATTCGGGGCGGAAGACTTTCTTCAATGACTCGGTCAATTTCTTGCGCATCTCTTCGTACGAGAGGCGTTCTTCGGTTTCCTCGTCGCGCTTCAAGGCAAATCCGAGCGCGGAACCTTTCTTGATCATTTCCGCGCCGATATTGGAGGTCATCACAATGATGGCATTGCGGAAATCCACTTTGTGACCTTTGGCATCGGAGAGATGTCCTTCTTCCATGATCTGCAAGAGCATGTTGTGGACTTCGGGATGAGCCTTTTCGATATCGTCGAAAACGACGATGGAATACGGACGGCGGCGCAAGGCTTCGGTGAGCTGGCCCGCTTCTTCGTAACCGACATAACCGGGGGGCGCACCAACCAGACGTGAAGCGGTGTGCCGTTCCATGAATTCGGACATATCGAGTTGCAGCGCGGCATCTTCGCTGCCGAACATGAACTTCGCCAGGGCTTTGGTAAGCTCGGTTTTTCCAACGCCGGTTGGCCCGAGGAAAATAAATGAGCCGATCGGCCGCTTCGGGTCTTTCAGACCGGCACGGGCGCGGCGCACCGCGCGCGAGATGGCAACAATCGCATCATCCTGTCCGACGATGGCTTTGCGTAACTCATCTTCCATCTTCAACAGGCGCTGCGATTCTTCTTCGGCGAGCTGCATCAGTGGAACGCCGGTCCACATCGAAACGACTTCGGCAATATCTTCTGCGGAAACAACAGGACTGTTAGCGCGATCCCAGCCGGAGCGCAGACGCTCGATCTGTGAGTCTAAAGCGGTCTCGCGGTCTTCCCATTCCTTGACATCGTCGAGGTTGCCCTCTTCCTGCGCCAACGCACGATTTTGGCGCGCGGCGCGCAATTGAGTGAATAAATCCTTGGCTTGTTTCGCGGCGGGGCTTTTATACATGCGCACACGCGAAGCCGATTCGTCAATCAAGTCAATGGCTTTATCGGGCAGGAATCTTTCGGTAACATACCGCGAAGATAAATGCGCCGCGGCTTCGAGCGCTTCATCCGAGATCACCAGATGATGATGTTCCTCATACGCGTTGCGAATGCCTTTGAGAATGTCAATCGTTTCGGTTTCCGAAGGTTCATCCACCTGCACAGGTTGGAAACGTCTTTCGAGCGCGGCATCCTGTTCGATATGCTTGCGATATTCATCCAGTGTGGTCGCGCCGATGACTTGCAATTCGCCGCGTGATAAGGCGGGTTTCAAGATGTTGGCTGCATCGACGGAAGAGCCTGCGGCTCCCGCGCCGACCAGCATATGGACTTCGTCGATGAATAGAATCGCGCCGGATTGCTTCAACTCATCGATGACGCGTTTGAGTCTCTCTTCAAATTGACCGCGATACATCGTGCCTGCCACCAAGGAACCCACATCGAGCTGCAGCACGCGTTTGTTCATCAACGGCGCGGGCACATCGCCCTCGATGATGCGCTGGGCGAGGCCTTCGATGATGGCTGTCTTGCCGACGCCGGGTTCGCCGATCAAGGCCGGATTATTCTTCGTGCGGCGCGCCAAAATTTGAATCACGCGCTCGATTTCCATCTGGCGGCCAATGACCGGATCGAGTTTCTTTTCTTCCGCCAACGTGGTGAGGTCCACCGCAAGTTGATCACTCAGCGGGGTCTTCGGCCCGGAAGGGGAGCGTCCAGATTGTTGCGGCGATCCAGCCGGGGCGGGGGATGAAGCGGTCTCATTCAGCACGCGGCGGGTTTGCCGTCGAATCTGATCCGCGGTCACGCCCAGCCGGCGCAGCACTTCCATCGCAGCGCCTTCGACGCGCACCAACCCAAGCAGGATATGTTCCGTTCCAATGTAATGATGGCCGAGGCGCGCGGCCTCATCGATCGCATATTGGATGACTTGTTGTGTATCCGCAGCCAGTTCAAGTTTGGTGCTGCTCGCGTTTCCGTCCATCGTGACTCTTCCAACCATTTCGCGCACTCGGCTCGATTCCAAACCAAGCTCGCGCAGGACGCGTCCTGCCACACCGCCATCTTCTTCGATCAATCCAAGCAAAAGATGCTCAGTTCCAATAGCTTCCTGATGCGCGCGTTCAGCCTCTTGAGAAGCGAGGCTCAACACCCGTCTTGCACGCTGGGTAAAGCGTTCCATACCAGCCATAAGTTATTTCTCCAGTTCTCCAATCAGACAAGGACTATCAGGAATGATTGTACCAAAAAGCAAGCAGAGGATGTGTAGGAAAAAGATTAGAAATTGTTTACGGTTTCAGGTGTCAAGTGTCAGGTATCAAGCATTGCGTGATACCTGATCCCTGAACTTATCTATTATCGCCATCGCCTCGAATTTTTCCGCGCGCCTGACGATCCAGCAATTTGGCAATGTTGTATTCCGCGATTTCATCCAATGATAAATTCAATTCGGTTGCCACTTGAGCAAGATACCATAACACATCGCCGAGTTCAGCCTTGATGGCCTGGCGCGTTTCCTCGCTGACGATGCCATTCTTATCGCGGAAGACTTTTTTGATCTTGCCCGATACTTCGCCCGCTTCATTGGTCAGACCAAGCGTGGGATAAATCACGCCGTGTCCGATGATGGGATATTTGGCAGTCGCTCTTGATTTTTGTTGGTATTCGGTGAAGTTCATTGCAACGCTATCCTTTTCTCAAACCAGAGTGTTTTATATGCAATATAAAAGCCAACAGATTCGGCGGTTCTTTGCATTGCAACATTATCTACACTTGTCCCCAGAACAGCTTTCTGCATGCCGCGCTCTTTCAACGAATTCAAACCAGTCAACAATAAAGCACGCGCCAAGCCCAATCTTTGATAATGAGGATGAGTTGCAACTGGATCTGTGCCACCAATTCCTTCCTCCAAACTGACAGAACAAGTGCAGTATGCTGCAAGAGTTCCATCGGGAGCAACGGCAACCAAATCAAGCGAAGGATCATAAGCAGACGTATTCATTATCGCAAGACGATTTTCAGTTGTCATGTATTCCGTGCCGAACGCGGCGCGGTGCAAACTCGCAACCTTCTCCGCTTCTTCAGTTCCCGCGACAGCACGGATTGCAAACCCTTTCGGAATTTCCGGTCTAGGAAGTAGCTGCAACAAGTCGCGTTCCATATGGATGGTAGTATTCTCTGTTTTCTTGAAGCCGTACTTTTCAAGGAACTCAATGCGTTCAGCGTAAT
>JBJKOR010000232.1:0-4018 GCA_046707185.1 Anaerolineales bacterium
ATCATTTTGCGAGAGGGTACAACAAAAACCAAATAAAACCAGGAATCCGAGCCGCCCTTGCTATGAAAAGATTTTACCTCCAAGTGTGAAGGACACTTTGTTTTGCAAGGAATTTGCAAGAAGCCGAAGGTTTTTGTGTTGGTCAGTTGTGCATGGCACAAAATCCGTGTCATTGCGAGCCGTACTTTGGCGAAGCAGTCTCCAGCTACATTGGGGAATTGCTTCGCCAAAGAAGGTTGAGAGCGCGGCTTGCAATCGGCTGTGTGTGTCAGCAGACCATGACGTGCTGTCTCTCCGGCTCAATTTCTCACAATTTTCGTTTTCCATCTTGACATTCTGCCCATCTCACTGGATAATATCAACGAGGAGTCAATGTGGCAATTATCACTCTCATAACGGACTTTGGACTCAAGGATGGAAATGTTGGTGTGATGAAAGGCGTGATCTGGGGGATTTGTCCGCAGGCGCAAATTTCGGATTTGAGTCATAGGATCGGCGCACAAAACGTTCGCGAGGCTTCGTTGATCTTGCTGCGCTCCGTTCCATACTTTCCCAAAAACACAGTCCATGTGGTGGTCGTTGATCCGGGGGTGGGCACAGCGCGTCGTCCGATGGCGGCGAAGATCGGAGACTGGTATTATGTGGGCCCCGATAACGGAGTGCTTACGATGCTGCTCGAACGTGCGGATCAAGAGGGCTGGCCTTGTAAATTTGTTCAACTGGATAAACCGAAGTATTGGCTTTCGGATATCAGCCATGTGTTTCATGGACGCGACATTTTCTCGCCGGTTGGTGCGCATTTAGCGTATGGCGTGCCTCACTCGGAGGTCGGAACGGAGTTTACCGACCCGGTGCGTCTCCAACTCCCACAGCCGCGACGCCTCGGGAATGCGTGGCGCGGCGAGGTGATTCATATCGACCATTTTGGTAATGTCGCTTCGAACATCCGCATGGAGAACCTCGGCGAAGATGTAAAACATAAGGATAAAATTGTCGTAAAATTGAACGGCATCGAAATCCAGGGCATGGTCGACACGTTTGGTGAACGACCGGTCGGCGATGTGGTGGCGCTGCTGGGCAGTACGGGTAATCTCATTGTATCGGTGGTGAATGGCAGTGCGGCGGCGAAGCTTGGCACGAAAGTTGGCGACGAAATTGAAGCAATTGTTACTTGAATGTCATTGCGAGGTCGCGAAGCACGCCGAAGGCGACGTTCTTCCCGAAGCAATCTCCTCCTTGGATAGAGGAGATTGCTTCGTCACTTCGTTCCTCGCAAGGACGTAATACATCCCTATGACCGAAGCTCCTCTCACTGTAGAAAACCTTTCCTTTCGCTATCGCGATCGTTCGGCGGTTGCAATAAGTCAGATAACCTTTGATGCCAATCCGGGTGAGGTATTGCTGATTGCAGGCGCGAGCGGTTGCGGTAAGACCACGTTGATCCGCGCCGTGAACGGACTCATCCCGCGCAGTTATAAGGGCCAGGTCTCGGGCCGTGTGCTGATCTTCGGCGAAGATACGGCCTCGTGGAAGCTTTCCCAGATTTCACAAAAAGTTGGGACGGTTTTACAAGACCCGGAGCGTCAAATTCTCGGAACGAAGGTTCTGAACGAAGTTGCTTTTGGCTTGGAGAATCTTGGTCTGCCGCGCGAGGAAATCATTCAGCGCGTGGATGAAGCCCTGGCTTTTTTGAAGATATCTGATTTGCGCAGCCGCGATACGTTCAGCCTTTCCGGCGGTGAAAAACAAAAGGTGGCATTGGCAGGCGTGCTCGCCATGCGTCCCAGCATTTTGCTGCTCGATGAACCGCTGGCGAGTCTCGATCCGGCCAGCGCACAAGACTCACTCGATATGGTGCGCAAACTCGCCGATGAGGGCATGACCGTGCTGATGGTCGAGCATCGCGTGGAGGATGTGCTGCGCATTCATCCGGAGCGCGTGATGTTCATGGATGGGGGACAAGTCCGTTACCTGGGCGGGATCAAGGGGTTATCTAAAGTAGTGAACTATCACGAAGTGAAATTAGCCGCGGAAGATATCGTCGAACGCGCCAGGCTGGATAGGGCTCCAGCGGAACTCAAGATTCTTCCCAGCGCGGCCGCCAACGGGCCGGCCCCGATCGAAGCCGAAGCGCTGGTGAAGTTTGAAGATGTCGCGTTCGGTTATGAAGCGGATACCGAAATCCTGCACGGGATCAACCTGGAGATCAAGCGCGGCGATGTGATCGCGGTTTTGGGTCCGAATGGCGCAGGCAAGACCACGTTTGTCAAACATGCCATCGGCCTGCTTAAACCGAAATCGGGCCGCGTGCTGGTCAACGGAAAAAATACAAAGGATTTAAGCGTGGCCCAAATTGCAAATACGCTTGGTTATGTGTTTCAAAGCCCGAGCCACATGTTGTTTGCTCCAACGGTGCGCGAGGAACTGGCATTCGGGCCGACGAATATGAAGCATCCAAAGGATCAGATCGATGAGGAGGTGAAATCGGCGCTGAAGATCGTAAACCTTTCCGATAAAGAGCAAGACCCACCGCTGGCGTTATCGTTCGGCCAGCAAAAGCGCGTCAGTATTGCGGCCATCCTTGCCATGCGTTCGCGCATCCTGGTGATGGACGAGCCGACCGCCGGGCAGGACTACTATAATTATATGAACTTTATGGATTCCATTTTGCAAATGCCCGGTTTCGAAGCGATCCTATTCATTACCCACGATGTGGACCTGGCCTTGATCTATGCCAATCGTGTTTTATTGATCGCCGACGGCCGGCTTGTGGAGGACGGAAAACCGCAGGATGCACTGCGCGACTTGAATCGACTCGAAGCCTGCCGCCTTGTGCCTTCGTCGCTTCTTCGATTGAACTTGAAGCGGTTCCCGCAAACCGGACGTTTCATGCGGGCTGAGGCGCTGGCGCACATTCCAATGTTGGATAGTTAGAAAGTTTAAAGTTCGAAGGTTGGATGTCGAAGCAGTGCTCCACGTGCAACCTTCGATCCTCGAACCTGAGATTCTAAAAGGAGAGAATGAAGATGGATAAGAAACTCACGAACGTTCTGATTTCGTTGGCGGTGATTCTTGCAATCTTTGGAATCATCATGTTTGTCTTTGGAGCCAGCCAGAACAATATTGGCCCGTTCAATTTCCAGGTGGACCAGTCGACGCTGGTGCTTCGCTTTATATTTGTCATCCTCGGTCTTTTGATTGCCTTTGCCATCTATCTGTTTACCCGGGACAACAAGGCGTGGGAAGTGGGCACGCGTGAAGTGGTGTGGATGGCGATCGGCGCGGCGTTATATGCCGTATTTTCCTGGCTGTTCAACGGCACGGTCTTCGTTGTGCCTTCATTGAGTCAGGTGGCGCTGAGGCCTGCCATTGCGATCCCAATGTTCTTTGGCTATGCCTTCGGCCCGGTGGTTGGGTTCTTCAGCGGTGCAGTGGGAAACATCTTTGGCGATGCGTTGACCGGCTTTGGGCTTTCTCCGCAATGGAGTATTGGCAATGGCCTGGTTGGCTTCATCGCTGGCATGTGGATGCTATTCCCGAATAAGAAGAAGAGTATAGACACCGTTTTATGGGTCAGCGGTGTGTTGTCCGTGTTGACTGTCGCCCTGTTCTTCTTCAACCCCAGCACACCGAATGGGATGTATTTCGATCCGACCAACAACACATTTGGCGAAACCCCATTGACGATCTTCGCAGGTATTACCATCCTGATTGGTTTTGTATTGGTGCTGATTGTCCGGTTTGCGTTTGCCAGCAATGAAGATGTCGCCGCAGCAGTGACTTGGGGGATGTTGGGAAACATCATCGGTATGCTCTTTGCTGCGTTATCGGATGTCTTTATCAATGGCTTCAGTTTGGTTGCGGCAATCGTCGGGGAGTTCCTGCCCGCAGCCGGCCCGAACCTGATCTTTGCTGCCATCCTTGTGCCGCTGCTCGTCGGCGCATATGCGGCGGTGCAGAGACAATCGGGTCGCTAAAATTACTAGGCAGGAGGCAGCCTGCGTGACTGTCTCCTGCT
>JBJKOR010000233.1:0-1470 GCA_046707185.1 Anaerolineales bacterium
GTTATAGTTGGCGCGCGTTTGATCAATGCTGTTGCCCCACGGATACATGCGCGCATCCGTGCCCCGCGCGGCTTTTTCCCATTCCGCTTCGGTCAGCAGACGCGCGCCGCGCCATTCGCAATAAGCCTTTGCCATATCCCACGTCACGCCGATGACGGGATAATCATCGTAGCGCGGGTCGCCGTAATAGGTAGGCCGCAAATACGAATTGTTGAACTTCGGCGCGGCGCACACGCCCGCCTCCACGCAAACTTTATACAACGCGTTCGTCACTTTGTATTTGTCAATGGTATACGGGTCGAGAAAAACAGTATGAACCGGTTGTTCGTCGGCGTTGCCGTTGTTGCTGCCCATCGTGAATTTTCCAGCGGGAATGAGAATCATCGAATCGTTAATTCCTGGTGTTGATGTCAGTGCAGGCGAAGATGTGGGAGTGGATGTGACCGCTATCGTCGGAGTCAACGAAGCGATGATGAAAGGGTGGACCGTTGGAGTAGTCGTCGGTGTGGGAACAGTCCCGGGTTGAAACGTTCCGTTCAACCAAAGCACGATGGCGATTCCAATCGCGCCGATCAGTGCAACAATCCACCACCACATCTGTTTCATGTCGAACTTTGGCGCTTCGCTCGCGGGGTTTGAATTTGATTCTGAGATAATTGGCTTTTCCTGCGCTGAGGGTTCACGCGGCTCACCGCGCGGCGTAACGCGTGATAGTCGTTCGTAGAATTTTTCCGGCGGAAGTTGCTTGTTCGTTACGTCCACATATTGCGTCGACTCGATGGACAGCCACGGACTGCCGCTCAGCAGAAGCGGAAAGAACGGCTTGCCGATTCGCTTGGCGCGCGTGACCTCGTTCTGCACCCAATCCGACTCGAATGAGTTTTCGCTGACGATCACGATGAACGCGTCGCACGCATCGAGATGATCCTGAATGACTTTGGGCCAGCGCGTGCCGTAATCGATGCGGTCATCGACCCACACGTTGAAGCCCTGCCTGAGGAGTTCATCCTGGAGCGTGTGAACGTACTCTTTGTCATTGTGACTGTAACTGATGAAGATGTGTCCCATCCGAGCCGCCGAGTATTGAAGTTTTATAGGATTATATGACAAAAGATAATTCTTAGATGTCGTTGCGATGAGCCGCGCTGGTTGAGTAGAGCAAGTGTTTTCTCGCTCGTATCGAAACCAGTGTAAGCAAAATAATCACATTATTTCTTTTCAACCATTTTCTCCAACAATCTAATCAACTTTTCTCCAATCGCCTTGCGGCTGAAATTCTCTTCCAAATATTTTCTTCCGTTCATTCCCATCGCTCGGCTTTTCTGCGGATCGCTTGCGAGTTGGCGAATTGCGTCTGCCATTGCCGAAGCGTTTCCGGGTTCGACAAAAATTCCGCATCGACCGGCTTGGACGACTTCGCGGATCACGCCATCAATCGCAAGGACAATCGGTCGTCCCGCCGCCATGTAG
>JBJKOR010000234.1:0-5779 GCA_046707185.1 Anaerolineales bacterium
GCCGAAGGAGTGAACTTGAAAATCAAAATGCTCAATCGTCGCGGCTATGGCTACCGCAATTTCAATTCCTTTCGATTACACGTTTTGGTCGCTTTTGACCCATTTTCCCGTTAAAAACGGGAGAGCCTAAATTAAGAAATAAACATTTCTAAGACCTCGAACCGCGCGGGTAAGAATGTAAGAAAGGATTTCATCTTGTTCGACTAGATTAACGTTTGCAATGACATTTATCGCTTGCCATAAAAATTAATTTTGCTCGGCAGGAAACGAGTCCCCGCATCAGCTTTGCTTGGGCTATGCTATACTTAACGCATGGATGAAAATCAATTTCCACGATTAGACAAAACTTCATTTTCAGTGTTGTCTTCTTTCGCTGAAGCCGATAGGCAAGATAAGGAATATTGGCTTTCACGGACTCCATTTGAACGTTTGCAATACATGGAACTTTTGCGGAGAATCAATTATGGCTCTGACGCTACCGCCCGACTTCAAAGAGTTCTTGAAATTGCTGAAAGAACATGATGTTCGCTATTTGATCATTGGGGGATATGCGGTTGGTTATCACGGTTATCCACGCGCCACGGAAGATTTGGATATTTGGATCGCGGTTCATCCTGATAATGCGCAGAAACTTGTGTCGGTGTTGAAGGAATTCGGATTCGATAATCCTGAATTGAAGCCTGAATTATTTCTGCAAAAGCCCAAAATTATTCGTATGGGTTTCCCTCCGATGCGGCTTGAAATCACAACATCTATTTCAGGCGTTGAGTTTGATGAATGTTATAGGTCACGCATCATGGATGATGTAGATGGCATCGAAGTTTGCCTGATTGACTTGGAACACCTTAAGCGAAACAAGAAAGCCAGCGGCAGGGCGAAAGACATCGCTGACTTGGAAAATCTGTGACGAAATAAAAAAATAATTTTGCTCGGCGGGGGATTCAAATCGCGCCCTAAGCCTGTACATAAAAATTTTACATTCGATTCCTTGACGTATCAATGCAGCGGGATTATACTAAGTTTAATAAGAATTATCAGATTAATCAGATTATTATGCCTGCCAAACACATTTCGATGGAGACGTCTGAGTTCCTGCGTTATCTCGCTTCCCACAAAGAGGCCGAGACAAGGTTGCCGGCGTTAAGCGAGCTGAGCCGTGAACTCGGAATCAGCGTGGCAACTTTGCGGGAACAGCTCGAAGTGGCGCGTGCGCTTGGTTTGGTGGAAGTCAAGCCGCGCACGGGAACGAGGCGAAAGCCTTACTCGTTTGCTTCGACCATCCGGCACAGCCTGGGGTATGCGTTGATGATCGACAGCGGCCATTTCCAAAAATTTTTGGAATTGCGGAATCACATCGAAGCCGCATACTGGGACGAAGCGGTCAAGAAATTAACCAAGGAAGATAAAAAGGAATTGACGGAGGTGACTGCACGCGCCAGGGAAAAACTAAGCGGTTCCCTTGTTCAAGTGCCACACGCAGAACATCGTGCTTTGCATATGTTGATCTACAGCCGCTTGAACAATCCATTCGTCACCGGCATTTTGGAGGCGTATTGGGATGCCTATGAGTCGGTCGGGTTGAACTTGTACGCAGGCAGCATCAGTTATCTAAATAAAGTGTGGGATTATCACTTCCAGATGGTGGAAAGTGTTTGCGATGGTAATTATTCGGCTGGACGCGAAGCGCTCGTTGCACATATTGGCCTGCTTGCCCAGCGTCCATCCTCATCCAAAGGAGACAAATGAACAAAGTAGTCAACGATTTTTCGATTACGGTCGGGACCGTCAATGGTTCCGGCAGTCAGACGGCCAACACGACGATTCTGCGTGCGCTGTTCAAGATGGGAATACCGGTATCAGGAAAAAACTTGTTCCCTTCCAACATTCAAGGTTTGCCAACCTGGTACACCATCCGAGTCAATAAGGATGGATTCGTGGCGCGCCGCGACGAGACGGAGATCATGGTAGCTATCAATCCAACCTCGTTCGCGCGCGACCAGGCAACGGTTCTGCCGGGCGGCGCCTTTTTCTACGCTGACGATATCAAGCAGCCAATCACGCGCACCGATATTACGGCGTACCCCATGCCGGTCAAGCAAATCGTGCGCGGCGATCCGAACATCCCGTCCGATTTTCGCGATCTCGTCGGCAACATGGTTTACGTCGGCGTTTTGGCAGCGATGCTCGACATCGACCTTGACAAGATTTACGCGGCCCTGGATTTTCATTTCAAAGGGAAGAAAAAGCCCATTGACATGAACTTCAACGCGGTCAAAGCCGCGGCGGAATGGGCCAAGGGCAACCTGGAAAAAAAGGACCCGTACTACGTCGAGCCGCTGAATAAAACCGATGGCTTAATCATGGCAGATGGGAACACGTCCGCCGCCCTCGGCGCGATCTTTGGCGGCCTGCAATTTGCGGCGTGGTATCCGATTACGCCGGCTTCTTCATTGGCCGAATCCTTGAACGATTATCTGCCGCAGCTCCGCAAACGCGAAGATGGAAAACATACCTACGCGGTTGTCCAGGCTGAAGATGAATTGGCCGCGATTGGCATGACGATCGGCGCGGGCTGGAGCGGATTGCGCTCCATGACCTCCACGTCCGGCCCGGGCTTGAGCTTGATGACCGAATTCGCAGGCCTGGCCTATTACACGGAGGTTCCGATTGTGGTGTGGGATGTGCAGCGCGTTGGTCCGTCCACCGGCCTTCCGACGCGTACGTCACAAGGTGACTTGGCGTTCACGAATGCGCTCGGCCACGGCGATACCCAGCAAATCATTCTTCTGCCCGGAGGCGTAGGCGAATGTTTCGAGTTTGGCTGGCGCGCCTTCGATATCGCCGAACAAGCTCAATCGCCGGTATTCGTACTCAGCGACCTCGATATGGGCATGAATCAGTGGATGAGCCAACCGTTCAAATATCCCGATACGCCTATGATGCGCGGAAAAGTCCTGTGGGAAAAGGACCTGGAAGAACTTAAAGGAGACTGGGGCCGGTATCTCGACAAGGATGGCGACGGCGTTTCCTATCGCACCGTTCCTGGCAACAGACATCCGCAAGGTTCCTATTTCTTGCGCGGCACCGGTCACGACGAGTATGCGCGGTATAGCGAAGAGCCGACCATGTGGAAAAACAACATGGATCGCTTGAAGAAAAAATACGAGACCGCGAAAAAGTTTGTTCCAACGCCGATTACGCACAAAGTCAGCGGCGCGAGCGTGGGCATTATCGGATACGGTTCGACCGAAGCAGCGATCCTCGAAGCGCAGCATCAACTCAATACTGAACATGGTATTCGGGCCGACTTCATGCGCGTGCGCGCCTTGCCGTTCACCGCGGAAGTATTTTCCTTCATCAAGAAATACGATCAGGTCTTTGTCGTTGAAATGAATCGCGATGGGCAAATGAACGAATTGTTGACCATCGAATATCCGGAATACGCAACCAAGCTCAAATCGATTGCATTTGGAGATGGTATGCCCGCCTCCGCCAAGTGGGTGCGAGATGGCATCCTCAGCAAGTACAAGGGGCTGAAAAAACCGCAGAAGATAATAAAGAAAACGCAAAACGCAAAAACGGAAGCGGCTAAAACGAAAAGCGCAAAGGCGAAGACTACAAAGAAGACTTCGGCGAAGAAAAGCACTTCCGCCAAAAGGAGATAAGACATGACTCAAACACTTCCCATGGCTGGCGCATCTGCACAGGTCAATTCAGCTGGGCTTTCCAAGAATGATTATCGCGGCGCTCCTACCACGCTCTGTCAGGGCTGCGGGCATAATTCGATTGCAAGCCAGATCATCGCCGCGCTGTACGAGATGAACGTTGTTCCAGAAGGCATTGTCAAATTCAGCGGCATCGGCTGTTCCAGCAAAAGCCCTACTTACTTCTTGAACCGTTCATTCGGCTTCAACGGTCTGCACGGTCGTATGCCGTCCGTTGCGACCGGCTCCTTGTTTGCCGATTATCGTTTGAAGGGCATCGGCCTTTCGGGCGATGGCGACACTGCCAGCATTGGTATGGGACAATTCAAACATGCGATGCGCCGCAACGTCAACATGTTATATATTGTCGAAAACAATGGTGTATATGGATTGACCAAGGGCCAGTTCTCGGCCACCGCGGAAATGGGCCTCGAGTTGAAAAAACAAGGCGTGAATCAATACATGCCCGTGGATATCTGCATGGAAGCCTTGTCATCGAACGCCACATTTGTGGCTCGCTCGTTTGCTGGTAACCCGAAGCAGGTCAAGGAATTGCTCAAGGCCGCCTTGGCGCACGATGGCATTGCCGTTCTTGACATCGTCAGCCCATGCGTCACTTTCAACAATCGGGAAAATACCTATCACTCCTACGCGTGGGGCAAGGATCACGAAGAGCCGCTTCACAACATTACCTACATTCCGCCGCGCAACGAAATTGTGCTCGAGCGCGAGATGGAAGAAGGCGAAGTCCGTGAAGTGAGGCTGCACGATGGTTCCGTTGTGATTTTGAAAAACCTTGAAAAAGGCTATGATCCATCCAACCGCTTCGAAGCCTTGCGTATATTGGAAGAAGCCCAGCATAACAACTGGCTGATCACCGGACTTCTCTATGCGGACACCAGCAAACCATCGTTGGTCGAAACCTACAACCTGGTGGATACCCCGCTCAACCGCCTCACTGAAGCGGACCTGCGGCCGGCTCCCGATATGATCGACAAGGTCAACGCCTTGATGTTCTAAGCACAAGTACAATACCCGTTACATTAAACCTTCAACGGAGCAGTCAAATCTGCTCCGTTGATTTATACTTGCGGCAAATGCTTCAAATAACACCCTCGCTTCGTATCGATTTGAACGAATTAACCTTTAATTTCATCCGCGCTTCCGGCCCCGGCGGACAAAACGTCAACAAGGTGGCGACGGCTGTTCAGCTACGCTTCAATGTCGGCAATTCATCTTTGCCCGAGGATGTGAAGTCGCGCTTGATGAAGATTGCTGCCAGCCGCATATCGAGTGAAGGCACGCTGGTCATCGAGGCCAAACGATATCGTACCCAGGAACAAAATCACGAGCAGGCCATCCAGCGTTTTATCGAGTTGGTGCGAAAGGCAGCCGTGAAACCGAAACCGCGCAGGCGCACCAAGCCGACTCGAGCGTCAAAGGAAAAAAGATTGGAAACCAAAAGGCAAAGGAGTAACATCAAGCAGTTAAGGCAAAAGAAAAATCTGGAATAAAAAACTGCGGAGAAAACTTCTCCGTAGTTTTTTATTCCTTGCTCTATTCTTTGGGTATTCCAAGTTGTATCATTTCATCCACAACTCGAACCGGATATGCCGGGATGTCTACCACGGCTGGCATTTGAGTCACTTTGCCGGTCCGCAGGTCGAACTGTGCGCCATGCCGCGGGCAGGTGATGTTATAACCTTCGAGGTTGCCTTCACCCACTGGCCCGTCGTCATGACTGCAAACATCGGCAATGGAAAAATATTCATCGGCGATGTTGAAGATCACAATTGGTTTACCTTCGACCTCCACGAACATCCGCTCGCCGTTCGGCAGTTCACTGGCCGGAGCGATGTCGACGAATTCGACTTTCGATTCGTCCGCCTGACTGTAATTGAACATCGCTACTCCACCAACGAATCACTGGCCTCGCCCAAACCGTAAACACCCGCCTTCAAAACTTTCAACGAGAGCAGGGCGCATTTCAGGCGAACTGGTCCAAGGTCGATGCCCAGCAAATCAAGGATGTGCTGTTTGTTCAACGCTTTGATTTCGTCCAGGGATTTGCCGAC
>JBJKOR010000235.1:0-1994 GCA_046707185.1 Anaerolineales bacterium
CCTGTGGATTGCTTGCCTTCAACTTGAAAGCAGTTAGTGCAATTGGAAACCCTGCAAAAATTGTTAGGTCACACATCGTTAGATATGATGGAGCATTATCTGTCTATTGTGCAGATGGATTTGGAGCAAGATCATGAGAAGGCATCACCAGTTGTCAAAGGCTGGAATCTGTGAATTCACCAAAACAAGAGGCGGGAGTAGAGCAGGAGACTCTCATAAGCCTCAAGCCGCGGGTTCAAATCTCACCCTCGGCACTATCCTAGAATCGAAACTCGCCTTCAAGCGAGTTTCGTTTTCAACGTGGTACAGACGAAAGGTGTTGGCTACTTTCCTCATTGCTGTCCGGCAGCGATTAGTCTGATTTTCAATTGCTGGCTGTGTATTCTGCACAAAACGATGAAGGCTCAATTCTCAAAAACTGATTTGATGTGTGGGCGTAGGGGGAAAAGTCTAAGCGCCCCAAAAGCCATATCCTGTTCGGATTTTAGCTGATGGACGCCTGAAATTGTAAGTCGGTATGTGGGAAAGTCAGGGGCATATGAAGTGACGAGACATTTACCCTCATGAAACTGAATATAACCAAGTCGCCACGAAAATCATTTAGCTCTGGATCGTTTTTCCTTCACAATCGATTTTCCAATGTCGCGCACAGACTTCCTAGGCAAAAGCTTCTTGCGATCACGTGTGTAATCGCCGCTTCCGGATTCATATTGCTGAATAAAACGAACCGCACCTGCTGTTCCCAATTCACGGAGCAGGGCTTCAAAACCAATGGTGCGGATCTCGTAAAGTGTAAGATTTGCGGTGGTCATTTCAAAACCTCTTCCAGCCATTTCACGGGGTTGATGACAATAAAGGAAAACAGCTCCTTGTTTCGACTTGCAACCTTTTGCAAGGAACCATCGGTTGTAAGAAAAACATTCACATTTGCCTGCTCGGCAGAAGCCAAGTGGATGGCGTCATAGCTGTCAAAACCTGATCTTTCCAGGTTTTCTGCCTGCGGCAATATCTTATGGTTAGCCTCAGCGACCTTATGGGCCTGTCTTGCCAAAGCCAATAGGCGGCTTCTTCGCTCAGCTTCCTTTGTTTGCTCGAGTTCGTAGACCAGGATGTCGCTTCCAATCCATTCCCATTCATGCTCATGGAGCTTTTGCAGGATAAGCGTTATTGCCTCTGCTTCTAGACGGACCCGGGGTTGGCGCTGGTCGTCGAATGGCGGTTTAAACAACAAGCGTCAAGATATATTTTCATCGTGAATTTAGTATAGCATAAATTCACCATAGATTTAATTTTTCAGCGATAAACATTCAAACAACGAAACGTAACTAGCGACGATGGCCGACTTGCGCTTTTACGCTAATCGGGACCGGGAGCGGCAATAACACACGACGATCCGATACAGCCTGATTTCTAAAGAACATTTGTAATGGACGGCTGACTCTGGATCAAGGCTGTCACGATAATTTGGGCGATGGTGTAACAGCAACGCATCACGCTCTGGACTTGAAATTCAAGGTTCGAATCCTTGTCGCCCACCAAGAAGTTCACACCGATGGCAGTAACAACGTAACGGCCGCGATCAAGTACTATTCCATCGCAGGCATGACCGTTGCGATACTTGCACCTGGCGCAAGTGCAGGTGTGAACGATGGAAGTGGATTAAAATACCTGCTGACCGATCAACTCGGCTCGGTCGTTGCCGTTACGGATAACAATGGAGCCATCTTGAGCCAGCAGAGACCGCGAAGCGTGCCCTTCGGAAGGACGCGCACCATAACCGGATTCACATCCATCTCACAAACGGACTTCGCCTTCACGGGTCAGCGTTCGCTCGACCAACACCAACAAGGCGGCAACGCGACCATCGGACTATTGGACTATCACGCCCGCATGTATGACTCTTATCTTAACCAGTGGACCCAGCCTGACTCGATCATACCCAATGTATACAACCCTCAATCTCTCAACCGTTACGCGTATGCGCTAGGGAATCC
>JBJKOR010000236.1:0-2782 GCA_046707185.1 Anaerolineales bacterium
CAATCAACTGCCCTCTGGAAATTACTTCGGTCAAATCGAGCTTGCGCCGTTCCATGATCTCGATCGGCAGATTCCACAATCGGTCAAAGACCAGCTAAATCGACTCACCCAGGAACTGGAAACGGATTCCATTATAGATAGTGTGCCTTACCAAAAGCCATAAAGACAAAGCGCGCTTCCCTCGCCGAGAGCAATCCTTTTTTACAGTAGTTTTATCAAAGCGGCGCATGTTATACTCCCGCGGCCATGGCCTTATTCCATTCACTCAAGATTCGACCGTTTGCTTTCTTATGGACGGGCCAAACCGTTTCACGCCTCGGCGACAATCTGTATCGCATCGCGCTGGCCTGGTGGGTTTTGGAAAAGACCGGCTCCGCCGCCGCCATGGGAACTGTGCTGATTTTTTCATCCGTGCCGATGCTGATCTTTCTGCTGATCGGCGGCGCAGCGGTAGACCGCCTCTCACGTTCACGTCTCATGCTGGCCTCGGATGTTTTGCGCGGCGCGCTGGTGGCCATCGTAGCAGTGATGGCTTTTGCCAATTGGCTGCAACTCTGGCATATCTATATCGCGAGCATTGTCTTCGGTTTGGTGGACGCCTTTTTCCGCCCCGCCTACACGGCGATCGTTCCCGAGATTACACCGCTCGAAGCGCTGCCCAGCGCCAACTCGCTGACGTCGCTCAGCGATGAGATTGCTGGCATCGGCGGGCCGGCTTTGGGAGCGCTCATCGTCGCGGCGGGCGGAACCTCCACGGCCTTTGCCTTGGATGCGGTTTCGTTCTTTATATCGTCAGCCTGCCTGCTGTTTCTTTTATCCCTGCAGCTTCCTCAAAAGCAGGAACACACATCGCAAAATATTATTCACGAAGTGCGTGAAGGAATCGGCGCGGTGCGTGCCTCACCCTGGTTATGGATCACCATCACGATGGCAGCCTTCGCAAACATCACGCTGGCAGGACCTTTCAGCGTTACGATGCCGTTCCTGATCAAAGACCACCTCCATGCCAATGTCGGCTCATTGGGAATCGTTTATTCATCCTTCTCGGTTGGCTCCGTACTGGCGGCTGCGTGGCTCGGATCGAGAGCACGTCTGCATAGACGCGGCGTGGTGACCTACAGTGTGTGGCTGGTCAGCGCTTTGACTCTGATCGTCATGGGACTGTCGCCGTGGGTGTTCGGTGTGGCCGCCGCGGCTGTGGTTTGTGGCGCAGGTCTCGTCATTGGCAATTTGATCTGGATCAACACGCTGCAGGAATTGGTCCCTTCTCACATGTTGGGACGCGTTTCGAGCATCGACCATTTGGGTTCGCTGGCGCTCACACCGATCGGCTATGGGATCGCGGGCTGGGCCACGGATTGGATCGGTGCGTCGAGCGTTTTCATCATCGGCGGAATCCTCACCTGCTGTTTCAACCTCATTGGTCTGATGCATCCCGCCGTGCGTTCCCTGGATTAACTCGAGGTCGAGAACATGAATGGAAAAATTCGCGCGGACATCAAACCCGGCCTGACCGTCTTGATCGTCTTGAAGAAGGATCAGCCCACCGGAAAATTGACCAAAGGCATCGTCAAGGATATCTTGACCCATTCGCCGACTCATCCGCATGGCATCAAAGTTCGTTTGACGGATGGGCAAGTGGGCAGAGTGAAGGAAATCGTAACCGAGTGAACAGGTATCATTCTGTAATTCTGATTGCCGTTGCAGCGCTCCTCTTGGCCTCGTTGGCCTGAGAACCTGTCATCACTAAATGAATTACAATGCCATCTGTATCGATATAGCAACTTGATCGATGATCAGACAAGCAATTACTCAAACAACTATGTCAACAAACGCACTCGAATTTCGTTTTGCATTCTTTGCCCGCAACTTTGAAAAGAGCATCCAGTTTTACCGTGATCTGCTCGGCTTCGAACCTGTCGGCCAGTGGTGGGATCGTCCTGACGGCAAGGGCGCGCTGCTTTCAGCCGGAGGCACAGCCGTCATCGAAATCTACGGCGCGGCGGAAGGCAAGAAATACGAAGGGCCAAGCCCGACCGCGATCAACCTGGCATTGCGCCTTGAAAATGCGTCAGCGGTGGACGAGTTTTATCAACGGCTGGTCGCCAACGGCATCGAAAGAATCGAGCCGCCGCAGGATCGAAGTTGGGGACATCGTTCGTCCATCGTGCACGATCCAGATGGCATTCCCGTCCACATTTATTGCGAGATCAAACGTCCATGACGGTTGTTCTCTACACACTTGGTTTTTCCCTACTCGGATATCTGAGCGGCTCGCTTCCATTTTCGATCTGGATCACGCGCCTTTTCAAAGGAGTGGATGTGCGCGACTCCGGTTCGGGCCACGCCACGACCACCAACACGATGCGCCAAGCCGGATTTGGGCCGGGCGCGCTGGTCTTCATCCTTGACCTCGCCAAAGGCTTTATCCCGGTCTGGCTGGCATTCCATTACGCCCCTGCGGTTTGGATCACACCACTCAGCGCGGCGTGTGCCGTCATCGGACATTGCTGGCCGCTCTTTGCTCAATTCCGCGGCGGCATGGGCCTGGCATGCGCAGGCGGCGGATTATTAGCGGTCAGTCCCTTGTCCTTCCTGATAGCCGTTGCGATCATCCTTGTGCTCGTGTTGGTCACTCGCCATCCGGCACGCGCCAGCGTATTCACTGGAATCGTTGTCGCACCCGCACTATGGCTTTTCGGTCTGCGCGGGATCGAATTCTGGCTGGCCGTCGCGGCGGGAATCGTGATCGCCTATCGCTTCCTGATCGATTGGAATCGCC
>JBJKOR010000237.1:0-8758 GCA_046707185.1 Anaerolineales bacterium
TTCGTCGTATTTGGGGGGAGTGTCCCGACCGAAGGGAGTGGACGAGGGGGGCAAGAAACGCCGAACGTTATGTATTTCTACACAGGCGGGATGTGCGATGGGCTGTGTTTTCTGCGCCACGGGCCAAATGGGATTCAAGCGACATCTCTCCAGCGGCGAGATCGTAGCGCAAGTCATGTATTACGCGCGCATGTTGAATGAGGAGGCTATGCGTCGCACCATACCAAACAGGACTGCTCCAAGCGAAAGCCAATCCCGCTTAAACGGCTCAAGCTCAACAGGTAAGTGCGACGCACTCGCGGGCGTGACCAATATCGTTCTAATGGGCATGGGCGAGCCGTTCCATAATTACGATAATACAATGGCAGCGATTGACCGTCTCAACGATCCGGATGGTTATAACTTCGGTGCGCGCCGCTTCACCATCTCGACCGTTGGGCTTGTTCCACAGATCAAACGCTTCGCCGATGAAAAGCGCCAGGTCAATCTAGCCATTTCGCTCCACGCCGCAGAAGATGATCTACGCCTGAGCATGATGCCGGTCAATAAAAAATATAACATCGAAGAAATATTGGATGCCTGCCGCTATTATGTGAATCAAACCGGTCGGCGCGTGACCTTCGAGTGGGCGCTGATCAACGGAGTCAATGACACGCCGGAAGAAGCCAGGAAACTGGCCGCGCGGCTCAAAGGCTTGTTATGTCACGTCAATGCCATTCCGCTCAACCCCACGCGCGGATACAAGGGTCAGGCAACAACGCGTGAGAGTGCGCGGCGCTTCAAAGAATCGCTGGAGCAGGCCGGAATTCCGTGCACGATCCGGATGAGGCGCGGCATCGATATTCAAGCGGGATGCGGTCAGTTAGCGTCCGCTTCTTGAATTCCCTTTGCCGGGTCGCTTAGATCTAAATGTATTTCATATTTCCGAAAGATCAGAAAAGCTGCCAGCATCGCCAGCCCGCCTGCAAAGCCCAGTACACGCACGCCCAGCGGGCCATTCGGGTCGGTGTGACTGCGGCCAAGCAAAAGGAACAAGGGCAGGAGCGATGAAGCCAAACCGCTCGAAACTTGATCCATCACGCCCAGCGCGCCGTAATAGGAGCCTTCCCGGCGCTGGCCGGTGGCCTGTGCATCGGCATCCGTAATCTCCGCCAGAATGGCGGTTGGAAGAACCTGAGCGCCCGAAAGCGCAATTGCTTCGAGACAAATCCAAACCACGCCCTGTACCAGCAGCGGAATTGGGATGGATGCGTTGATGAAGAACAAGCTGGGCATCACAAGCGCGCTCGACAGCAGTGAGCCAAGAAAGATGATTCGCTTGCCGTAACGATTAGCCAGTTGGGTGACAATAGGGAAACAAATCAACGAGACAATGATGGCGGGCAGATAAAAGTAAACCGTATCCGCTTCGGTGCTGAGGCAAATCTCTGTGGCAATATAAGGAATCGTCTCGAGGATAAAGGTGGAGGCCATCCAGGATAACGCCCAGGACGAGATGAAGATCAGGAACGTGCGATTGGCAAGAGTCAGCTTGAGGTGAGTCAGGAAGCTCAAACGCTCCAAGCCGTCTTTGGGCGGAGTCCGGTTTTCGCGGATAAAGAATAAAGGCAGGAAGAAGAACGGTAACATAATCCCCGCAAAAATCAACGCGCCGGTCTGATATCCCCAGCTTTCGATCATCGGCCCGACAAATCCCGCAAAGATCGCCCCGACAAGTTGGAATCCGGCTTTCCAGCCTGAGATATTGACGCGGCGATTTTCTTCAGGCGCGAGTTCGGGAAGAAGCGCTTCATAGGGAATCTCGCGAAAGCCATAGGCAACATTGAAAATAACCATCACGACCGCCAGGTATGCGAGGTTGCCCAGTGATTCACTATGATGAGGAGGCATCCACAAAAGTGCAAACGCACCCAGCATGAATAACGACGCGGCAAAAATATAGGGCAAGCGCCGACCCCAAGGCGTACGCGTTTGATCCGAAAGGAAGCCAATCGGCAGGCCGATAATGACATCGATGCCTCTGCTCAAAAGCATTACGAGGCTGTATAGGGCGATAGGCACAAGCGGTGTGCCATTTGGTGGAACGTAAAAATAGAGAATCCATCCGCTGACGAATCCCCACAAACCGGAGCTTCCCAAAGTCAGGAGGGCATATGCAATATCAGCCATAGATGATTCCTTTTTGATGGGTCGTTGTGAGGCGCGGTAATCTCAGCCAACCTACAACAAGGGCATTTTTTATTAACAGCTCACCTTACGCAGAACGTCCCGAAGGCTTTCGCAATTCAGGCAGGTTTTTACCAAAACCTTCGGGACGGTGCGTAACATCAGTTAACAGATCGAAATATCATTAATCACAAAACAATGGCAACCGAATCGTTCTCAACAGGCACGAACCCCATGTGCTTCTTCACCTCATAGGTACCCGTGCCCCAGTAAAAGGAATGAAGGTGATGTTCCAGTCCCAAACGAATGCCCTCATATAAGAGGGCAAAGTAAATATATTGTGTGGTTTCATTCAACCCCAGGTGGGCTGCCAGCTGCGTGCCATTATCCTCAAATACGGTCCCACATCCAACCAATTCATCGGCAGCATTGTGCGCCGCCAGCCAGGTCCCGTTTCCAAGCTGGAGATTTTCCAACATTGGGCGCACCCACGGATTGCGCTCCGACCCTTTGCGCGCCTCCACCATGCGATAGAGTCTTTCTGCGGCGTAAAAATCCTCCGCGGAGAGCGTTCGATGGCGGACAACCGTAATTCCCCGATCTTCAATTCGACGGAGATTGTGCATAATTGCCTGCCTATATTTCTTTGGCATGCTTTGCACATATTCCTCGAAGCTTTCGGCTTTTGTATTCAGGATCATGCCCGGAGTTCCGTATGAATATGAAATTGCACGAGGCCACGTGTGCGCCGTTTTCGCGTCCAGGCCATCAAAGAGTAGAAGCGATGCTTTTTCTTGATGTCGCAATTGGCGTCCGAGATGAGTAATTTCTTTTAAAACGTTATCCTGCGATTCTGACGACGAAATGATCCAGCCCGCGCTGCCGGAGAATGGAGAACGGCAAACAAGCAACGGCCAGCGATGGATGAAAGCTGTCAAAGCGCGACCGACCACGCCCCCAAATGGAAGCGGTTCATTGGAGATGCGCCAAAAACTTGCACCGGCAAAAATCCCACTATCGCGTTGCAAGAGAACATAAATGGGATGCGAATCCGGCCACATTGCCGCTTCTGCAAATCGATACCAGTTATAGCTCTGAAACGCCCGCCCCGCGGTCAGGGCATTCCATGGACCTTCTCCAATTTCGCCAATGCTCTTTGAGATAGTAAAATCCATTTTGCTCATTTCGATGCTGTTGCTTGAGTATAGCAGGTGAGACTGTGTGAAGTGTTTACAATATCTTGTCATTTATGTTTTAGTGTTGGTTATTTATTTTTAATCTCTTTATGTTATAGTGGCTACCCGAAGTTGATTTTTCAAAACCATTCTTGCTTGTCAGAACAAAAGGTTTGATGTATAAGAGTTCACCATGACCAATGAAACCACCAAAGAAAACAAAGTACGCCTCTGGCTGGAACGTCCCATTCATCCGGCGCTGCCAGCCATTACAAATGAAGTAGCAATTTTCACTCTCATCATCCTGGTCGCCTTTGCGACGCGCTTCTACAATCTCGGTGCGCGTGTCATGAGTCACGATGAAAGTTTGCACACCTATTTCTCGTGGCTCTTTTATAAGGGCCACGGTTATCAACACAACCCGATGATGCACGGGCCGCTTCAATTCCACCTGATCGCGCTTTCCTATTTCCTGTTCGGGGCAAGTGACTTTACGGCGCGCATCCCGGCCGCGCTGTTTGGCATCGCCACCATTGCGATGGCCTGGTATTGGCGTCGTTACCTTGGCAAGACCGGTGGATTGATCGCGGGCATTCTCATGGTCATTTCACCGATGATGCTGTTCTACTGCCGTTACGTCCGCGAAGATTCGTACGCGGTCTTCTCCGGCGTGTTGATGTTGTATGCCATCCTGCGGTATTTTGAAACCGGTACAAGAAAGTATCTTTATCTGCTGGCCATTGCGCTCATGATCCATTTTATAGATAAAGAAACCTCCTTTATGTACGCGGCGATGCTCTTATTGTTCCTTGCGATCTACTTCATTGCCCGCGTCACGCGCAAGGGCTGGAACGATATCGTCTCCTATCGAGGCTTTATCATCGCACTTGCATTTGGGCTTCTATTGTTTGGCGTTGGGATTGGGCTTGGAATTGCCGGGAGGAATATGACCACGCTGGGCGCGACGGAGGTGGCTTCGCCCGCCATTCCTTCCGCGACGTCACCGCTTCCATCCGCGACCGGAGGCGCCTCCCCCGCCGATTTGGTGATCCTCGCCGGAATCATCGCCCTGGGCGCGGCTGGGTATTTCCTAATCCGCGGCTACACATGGAACGGCGTAAAGTCCGAGCGGTCGTTCGACATGCTGATTCTGGTTGGCACACTCGTCCTGCCCATGCTCACGCCTTTCCCGATCACATTCTTAAAAGGTATGCTGCATGTCACCATACCAACCACCGCAGCCGAAGTCCAAGCGCTTACGCCCCAAAGCGTAATAATCATTGGCGTTTTCGTACTTGTGTTCTTTGCAATATCCATTGCAATTGGCATGCTCTGGAACAAGGCCTGGTGGAAACTGGCGCTGGCTTTCTGGGTTCCCTTTACCATTTTCTACACTACGATATTTACCAATAGCGATGGGTTCTTCACCGGCGTAGTTGGCTCTCTCGGTTATTGGATCGCTCAACAAGCTGTACAGCGCGGCAGCCAGCCGTGGTATTACTATATCCTGATCCAAATCCCGATCTATGAATTCCTGCCATTTCTGGGATCCATTCTTGCTTTGATTGTCGGCTTAATTTATTGGCGAAGACAAAACTCTAAAAATCAGCCAAGTGATGAAGCAGAAAACGAATCGCTCGAAGAAGAAACGCCGCCGCGCGCAATAGTACCTGAAGAATCAAGTGTAGCAACACCTCAATCCGAGAACTTTACAAACATGTTCGTTTTATTTGTTTGGTGGATTGTCGTCAGCATTATTGCCTTCAGCTACGCGGGCGAAAAAATGCCGTGGCTGACGATTCACCTCGCCTGGCCGATGATTCTCTTCACTGGCTGGGGCCTTGGACATGTGATCGACACAACCGATTGGCGCGCATTATGGGAACGCAAAGCCCCACTCGTACTCGGCCTGACCTTTATCTTTTTCGCGAGCTTCGCCGCTGCTCTTGTTTCCCTGCTTGGAGATACGCCTCCATTCCAGGGCAACGGCCTCGATCAACTGCAAAACACAACCGCCTTCCTGCTTCCGGCAATCGTTGCCATAGGCAGCATAGCCGGTTTGATCTATCTGTTACGTGACTGGGCCGGCGGTCAGATCATACGCGTGTTCACGCTGGTATTCTTCTTCCTGCTTGGTGTTCTGACAGTTCGCGCCTCCTTCCGCGCGGCATACATCGATTACGATGACGCCACCGAATATCTCGTCTACGCCCACGCCGCAACCGGCGTGAAAGACATCATCAATCAAGCTACGGAAATCTCGGAGCGCACAACGGGCGGCATGGGTATCAATATTGCGTACGATGCCAGTGCGCCGGACACCGGCGTCTCATGGCCGTTTGCGTGGTATCTGCGCGACTTCACCAACCAGCATTCCTTCGATCAACCCACCCGCTCCTTGCGCGACTCGACGATCGTCATCGTCGACCAAAAGAACTTCGATAAGATCGAGGCCGCTCTGGGTCCGGATTATTACCGCTTCGATTACATCCGCATGTGGTGGCCGAATCAGGATTACTTCGACCTGGTTACCACGCGCGATCCATCCACGCCCTTCCCTTCCGATTATTCATGCAATGGCCTGCTTGGTTTCTTAAGGCTATTCAAGTCCAAGGATTTCTCACGCGTCTGCACAGCCATCACCAATCCACAAATCCGCGCCGGTATCTTCAATATCTGGTTCAACCGCGATTACACCACGTACGCAGCTGCCACCAACGACACAAACTTGACACTCGCCACATGGCAGCCAGCCGCCTTGATGCGCATGTACGTTCGCAAAGATGTGGTGCAAGAGATGTGGAAATATGGCGTCACTCCTGCCCAATCATCGACAGCCGCACAAGCAGATCCATATAAGGGCAAAACCATAACGCTGAATGCGAACGAGATCGTCGACTCGACGAAGCTGTCAACGCCGATGAACGCACCGCGCGCCGTGGCGGTTGCTCCGGATGGAAGCCTCTACGTTGCCGACTCACGCAACAACCGCATCCTGCATTTTGATGCAAACGGGAATCTGCTCAATCAATGGGGCACATCCAGCGGCAACGATCCCAGCCATCCCAATCCATCCGCGGCGCCGTCCACCTTCAACGAACCTTGGGGTGTGGCCGTTGGGCCTGATGGTTCAGTCTATGTGACCGACACATGGAACAACCGAATTCAGAAGTTCACGGCCGCGGGACAGTTTGTCAAAGCCTGGTCGACAGTCTCGTCGCCAACCGACGCCTTCTACGGTCCGCGCGGCATTGCTGTGGATTCCAAAGGCCGCGTCTTCATCGCCGATACAGGCAACAAGCGCATCGTCATCTTTGATGCGGACGGCAACTACATCACCCAGTTTGGTTCGGCAGGTCTCGACCCCGGTCAATTCGACGAGCCGGTAGGCGTCACCATCGATGCGCAGGGAACCGTGTACGTCACCGACACATGGAACCAACGCGTTCAGACCTTCTCGCAATCCCCCAACGGCATGACCTTCTCGCCGCTAAAGCAATGGAATGTCGTAGGCTGGTACGGCCAATCGCTGGACAACAAACCGTTCATCGCTGTGGATAACAAAGGCCATGTCTTCATCACCGACCCCGAAGGTTTCCGTGTAATCGAATACACCACCGATGGACAACTCGTTCAAACCTGGGGCGATTACGGCTCGACGCAATCGACGTTTGGGTTGGCCGCCGGTATTGCAATCGACTCGCAAGGTAACATCTGGGTCAGCGATGCAGGCAACAACCGCCTTATGAGATTTGCCCTACCGTAACACAAGCGCTTTACACAACAAGCGGGTCTTTGGAAATCAAGCCAAAGACCCGTTTGTCGATTCTGGCATATGTGTTGCTGAGCGTGGATTTTAGACATTCCCGACTCATGCTTTACAAACAAGACCATTAAATCGCAGTGGTATAATCATCCTGCTTTTATTCCAAATAAAAGGGACACAAATGAAACTCCACGAATATCAATCCAAACAAATATTTGCCAAGTATGGTATTCCGATTCCAAAGGGTCGGGTGGCGGCTACCGCAAGCGAGGCGAAATCGATCGCCGAAGAGTTGGGCGGCCGCGTTGTTGTTAAATCGCAGGTGTTGGTTGGTGGACGCGGCAAGGCTGGCGGTGTAAAGCTCGCCAAAGATCCAAACGAAGCCGAACAGCTTGCCACCCAGATCCTTGCAATGGAGATCAAAGGCCTACCGGTCCGCAAAGTATTAGTCGATGAGGCCGCCGCCATTGAAACCGAAATTTATTTTTCCATCACCAATGATCGGGCGGCGCGCAAACCTGTCATGATGGCCTCCGCAGCAGGCGGCGTGGAGATCGAAGAAGTCGCGGCCAAGACGCCGGAAAAAATCGTCAAGGTGCATATCGACCCGCTGCTTGGCGTTCGCGATTACCAGGCGCGCGACATTGCTGCATCCATTGACCTGCCGCGCAATCATTGGAAAGACTTCAACAAAATTGCAATGGGGTTATGGCAGGTTTATAAGGAGGCCGACGCTTCTTTGGCTGAAATCAACCCGCTGGTCATTACGAAAGATAAACGCATGATCGCCCTGGACGGTAAAATGATGATCGACGATAACGCCCTGTTCCGCCATCCGGACCTGGCCGAGATGCGCGACATCGACGAAGAAGCGCCAGCCGAAACCGAAGCGCGCAAGTACGGACTCTCCTACATCAAACTCGATGGCAGCATCGGATGCATGGTCAACGGCGCAGGCCTGGCCATGACCAGCATGGACATCGTCAAATTGTTCGGCGGCGAACCCGCCAACTTTCTCGATATCGGAGGCGGTGCAGGTGCAGACAAGGTCGCAGCCGCGCTGCGAATCATTTTATCCGACCCGAATGTGAACGCCGTGTTGTTCAATATCTTCGGCGGCATCACGCGCTGTGACGAAGTCGCCCGCGGCATTCTCACGGCAATGGATGAAGTCAAGCCAAAAGTTCCAATGGTAGTGCGTTTGGTTGGGACCAATGCGGAAGAAGGCCGTCAATTGCTGGCAGACGCCAAGATGATTACCGCGGATACTTTAGCTGACGCGGCCAAGAAGTCTGTTGCCGCGGCACAGGGTTAATAACTGCTATGAGACCTGACAGGTTTCAGAAACCTGTCAGGTCTTAATGAGGATATCATTCATGAGCATACTTATCACCAAAAACACACGTCTTCTTGTTCAAGGCATTACAGGCAACGAAGGCTTGTTTCATACGCGCCAAATGGTTGAGTATGGAACGAATGTCGTGGCAGGCATGACACCCGGCAAAGGCGGCGAATGGGTCGATGAAAAAATTCCGGTGTTCGATTCGGTCAAATTGGCAGTCGAAGCCACCGGCGCAAATTGTTCCGTGATCTTCGTCCCGTCCCGCTTCGCGCCTGATGCCATGTACGAAGCCGCGGATGCGGGCATTCC
>JBJKOR010000238.1:0-2136 GCA_046707185.1 Anaerolineales bacterium
CAAAAAGAATCACACGAAATTATCTTGTCACATTTTGCGGCAGGCCGCGCCGACGTGCTAATCGGCACACAAATGCTTGCCAAAGGGCTGGATTTGCCGCGTGTTACCTTGGTTGGAATCGTTTTGGCAGATGTTGGATTATTTCTGCCTGACCCGTTCGCGTCAGAGCGAGTCTTCCAGGTGCTGACGCAAGTCGCGGGACGCGCCGGTCGTTCGTCGCTGGGCGGACGCGTGGTTTTGCAAACCTTTGCGCCGGAACATTATGTCATCCAGGCCGCGGCGGGACATGATGTCAAAGAGTTTTACCAGCACGAGTTGGAACAACGCAAGCGGCTCGGGTACCCGCCGTTCAGCCGTCTGGTGCGACTCGAATATCGGAGCAGCGATCCGCTCAAAGTCGAGGAAGAAGCGCAGAAGCTGGCGAGCAAATTGCAAAGTCAAATTGCAATGGAAAACTGGAAATCCATTTCGATGATCGGTCCCGCGCCATGTTTCTTTTCCAAAGTCGGCGGCGACTACCGATGGCAGATCGTTCTGCGCGGTAACGATCCGGTTTCGTTTTTACGCGAGCGCCTGCCGAGTCATTGGCGCGTCGAGGTGGAGCCGGTAAGTTTATTATGAGAAAATGTCATTGCGAGGAGCCACGCAGTGGCGACGTGGCAATCTCCCAAAACAAACAACGGGTTATTACTTGAGATTGCCACGTGGCGCTGGTTTCGACCCTGAAAGGGCGCAGGGCGTTACTGTCGAGAACTACGCTCGACCTACTCAACCAGCAAGCGCCACTCGCAATGACAGTAAATCAACACTTGGTATAATCGCCGCATTACTTCTGGAAGGAGAATGTCATGCAATCGCTTACTCGTGGCTGGTCGTTCCTCGTGCAAGCCTGGCAGATGGCGTTCAAGGACAATGACTTGATCAAGCCGTCCATTTATTCGATGATTGTCGGACTGATTATCACCATCATCGGATTGATCCCGCTGATTGCGGTGGCGTTGGTATTTTGGGGAGGCGCCAACAGCTTCGTCGGTGAAATTGTCATGGTGATCGTGGGCGCAGTTCTGATCTTTATCCATTATGTGGTCAGTTATATTTTCTCCGGCATGACCGTCTACCTGATCTACGGTTATCTTGCAGAAGGCGACGGGCGCATGGACAAGGCTTGGGCAATTGTCCAGCGCGAATTCTGGCATATCGTCAGCCTGGCGGCGGCTTCGACGTTGGTGCGTGTTGTGGCCGGATCGCTCCGCAACCGCGGCGGTCGTTCGCGCGGCGCCCTGGGCGGAATGCTGACCAGCATGTTTGGCGGCCTGCTCGAAACGTTGTGGACCGAAGCGTCGTATCTCATCCTGCCAGCGATGGTGATCGAAGACGCCAACCTCGTGGACGGCGTCAAGCGCGCTGCCTATATCACCAAGAATAATTTATTATTGATCGGAGTCAGCACGGTGGGCGTGAAGTGGATCACCGGCGCCATCAGCTTTGTGCTCGGCCTGATCGGACTCGTGATCGGCATCGGGCTTGGACTTGGAATCACGTCCATCGCGAATTCGGGCACGCTTGGTATCGTGTTCGGAATCGGCCTCGGCGCGATCATCTTCTTTGTTTTTGTGATGGTCGCCAGTGTCATCAGCTCGTATACAATGACCGCCTATAATACATGCTTGTTCCTGTGGGCGCGCGATGTGGAAAAGGCGCAGGCACAGGGGCAACCCATGCAAGTTGCCGCTCCGGCTCCGTTGGCGGCGGTGTTGGGATAATAACAATCATGTCACTCTGAGGGAACGAAGTGACCGAAGAGTCTCGATGTTCTTCGGGAGAGTGACATGTGGAATCGGTGAAGTATGCAACCAGAACGACGACGCGAAATAATCACATGGGAGGAGGTGGATCGGCTCATCGACCATCTCATCCCGCAGTTCCGACGCGAATACACCGCGATGGTCATGATCACGCGCGGCGGCATCATCCCCGGCGGGATGCTGGCCGAAGCGATGAACATTACGCACATCCTGACCGCCGCGGTGGACTTCCCTGCTCAATTAGAAAGCCGCAAAGCGCCGCTGATGGCTTGGCCTGAATTCATTCAATTCCCTGCGGAGGACAAACTGCGCGGCCGCCCAACCTTGATCG
>JBJKOR010000239.1:0-4228 GCA_046707185.1 Anaerolineales bacterium
TGCTGGCTGGTTTTCTTCCAGCAGGGTCAGATTCTTTGATCGAGAGCCATCCGTTAAACGGCAAACCGTTTTTCGTCGCGCACGGAACGCTGGATGAAATGGTCGAGATCGAATATGCACGTCAATCGGTTGAGATGTTGGAACGTGCGGGGGCATTGGTTACATTCTGCGAGGATGAAGTCGGGCATAAGCTTAGCGCCGATTGTTTACGTGCAATGGAGAAGTTTTTTGTATAACGCCCCTACCCAGCCTCCCCCAAATTCTCTGAATTTGGGGGAGGTGACCGGAGGTCGGATGGGCGGGCGTTGACTTGATTTCTCTTTGCGAGTATCCTTGCCAAATCTTTTTGCGAAGTGCTGCACAATTATCTGAATTGGTACACGGTTTTATGTTTGTGATTGGTGCAATCGGTACAAACGATTATTACAAGAAGCAATAAAGGTGAATGATTATGAAGTTTGATAATTTGTCACGGCGCGATTTTCTTAAAGCAGCCGGTCTCGGCGCAGGCGCGTTGATGTTGAACCCGATAATCAGCGCAAGAGAACTCCGTGTTCCTGCGCTTGCACAATTTCCGAAAGGTAGTCAACTGGGCCGAATTGCCGTTACGCCCAACTTCTATTCCACGCCGCTTCAATCCGCACCGAATGCGAATGCCACCACGATTCGGAATCTCCAGCAGGACGAAGTTGTAGTCTGGCAGCGCGAGGTGGTAGGCTCCAGTTTTACGGGCGGCTTTAGCCGTCAATGGGTCGAAACGCCGGATGGCTTTGTTTATCTGCCGCATGTCCAGCCTGTAAAGAATTTACCGAATAAACCTGTCAACGCCATTCCAGCCGGTAAGAAAGGTTTCTGGGCAGAAGTGACCGTACCTTATGTGGATTTGCAAATCCAAAACCAGCCAATTGCCCCGGCAATAAAATACCTCATGGGACTGAATCAGCCGGTGCGTTTATATTACAGCCAGGTGGTGTGGCTTGATGAAGTTGGGACGGACTCTACCGGAAAGGTTGTATGCCGTTTCAATGAGTCGCCGGGACATGGTTATGGATATGGCGATCTGTTTCTGGCCGACGCGGCTGCCTTCTGTCCGTTGACGAACGACGATGTCTCAGCCATCAGTCCGGATGTGGATCCGACCACCAAAAAGATCGTTATCGATTCGACGCCGGAGCATCAAACGCTTTCATGCTTCGAGGGTAAGAGCGAGGTCTACTTCTGTAGAATTTCGAGCGGCGACGACAATGCCGGTTATGCGACTCCGACAGGGGATCAGGCAGTGGCGCGCAAGATCTTTTCCATTCACATGGCTGCAAATTTAGGCAAAGCTGCCAGCAGTGGTTATGATACGATGGCGGTTTCGTGGCCCACATTTTTCAATCTAAATGTGGGCGCGGCAATCCACGGAGTTTTTTGGCATAACTATTTTGGTCAACAGAAATCACACGGCTGTGTCAACGTCGCGCCGGAAGACGCCAAATGGATTTTCCGCTGGACAGTGCCGTTTGTTTCATTGGACCAAAATGAAATACAGATGCAATGGCCGAACGTCGGCACGCCGGTTTCGGTTTCTGATTTATACAACTCGAAGACAGGATAAGCTGGCGGATGAATATTTCACAAGTCTCCATTGGCTTGGCTTTTCTTGCAGGCCTCGCTTCTTTTCTTTCCCCTTGTGTTTTTTCCCTTGTCCCGGCTTATATCGGGTATTTGAGCGGGCGCGCGGCTGGCGGCGAAAATACGGCCGCGAATCGCTGGATCACCGTTTCACATGGGCTTGCGTTTGTCGTGGGCTTCAGCGTGGTTTTCGTTGTTTTAGGTGTGGCCGCTTCAGCGGCGGGTGGATTGCTGTTCGACATCCGCACCTGGCTGGCGAAGATTGGCGGAATCGTTGTCATTATTTTCGGCTTGCATATGACGGGTATCTTTCGGATTCCGTTTCTGGAATACGATGCCCGCGTTCATGAACTGCCGGACCCGAAGCTGGGCTATCTTTCCTCGGCTTTGATGGGCGTGTTCTTTTCGGCGGGATGGGCGCCGTGTGTAGGCCCTGTGCTGGGAACGATCCTGACTTTTGCCATCAACGGCGGATCGATTGCGCTCGGCACGAAATTGCTCTCGGCCTATTCGGCTGGATTGGCCATTCCTTTTCTGGCCGCGGCGGTGGGCATTGGCTGGGTTACCACGATCCTGCGAAAGTACAACAAGGTGATGCGTTACGTCGAGATTGTTATGGGCATCGTCATGGTGATCGTCGGCGTAATGCTGCTGACCGGTATCTTCGAAGTGATTGCACAACGCGGACAGTTCTTCTATTTTAACTTTGGAATTTGATCGAGGTGAGATGCTTAATGTTACTCTTTATACACGTGAAGGTTGTGGGTTGTGTGAGCAGGTCAAAGAAGACTTGAAAAGTTTGGAAGAGAAATTTCCGCATCATCTGGCGGAGGTGAACATCGATTCCGATCCGGCGTTGAGAGAAAAGTACAGCGATCAAATTCCGGTGGTCGAGATCGGGCCGTACAAACTCAAGGCGCCGATCACAGTTCAAGTTCTGGCGATGACGCTTGGGGCGGCGACTGATCGCCGAAGCCAATTGGCAAAGGTGGACTCTGAAAAGTTTGAAGCGCGTGTTCATAAAGGTGAAACCGTATCGCGCAGTGACCGCGGTTATTTTTGGATGGCTCAACATTATTTGGCGGTTATCAACTCGTTGGTCTTTGTTTATGTCTTTTTGCCTTTTTTGGCGCCTATTTTGATGAAGCTCGGCGCGAGCTTTCCCGCGAAGATCATTTATACGATCTATAGTCCGCTTTGCCACCAGTTTGCATTTCGTTCGTTCTTCCTGTTCGGCGAACAACCCTATTATCCGCTGAAAGAAGCGGGCATGGTTGGAATCAAAACGCTCAGTGATGTGACCGGTTTTCAGAACCTGGCAGATCCATTCAGCATCTCGCGCTTGTATGCGCGTCAGTTCATTGGCAATGCAACGCTTGGATATAAAGTTGCTTTCTGCGAACGCGACGTTGCCATCTATGCGTCGATTGTCCTCTTCGGCATGATTTATGCGATAGTGAGTCGCAAACTTCCGGCTTTGCATTGGTCGTTGTGGTTCCTGCTGGGCATTGTCCCGATTGGCATTGATGGATTCTGGCAATTGCTCAGCCAGTTCAATTGGTCATTTCTATCGTTTCTGCCCTATTACGAAAGCACGCCGTTCATGCGTGTGTTGACCGGCGGCCTGTTCGGTTTCATGACAGCTTGGTTTGCCTTTCCGGCTGTTGAAGAGTCGATGAAGGATACGCGCGAGATTTTGATCAAGAAGTTTGCGGCTGCAAAAACTGCTTAAGACGTCCTTCTCGCTGCCTAATCGACCAACACGAAACACTTATGCCTTTTACTCAAACCAACGGAATCCGTTATTACACGTTCGATATTTTTCCGCGCGAGGTGACTCACGCGGTCTTTACGCGACAAGGAGGCGTCAGCCCGAAACCGTGGGCTTCCCTCAACGTCGGCGGGACGGTGGGCGATGATGCGGCGCGGGTGCGTGAGAATCGTTATCGTTCGTTCGAGGTTTTGGGGCGGCGCATCGATTCGATCTTCGACGTTTGGCAGGTTCATTCAGCGGACGCGGTCTGCGCTGACGCGCCGCGCGATCCAAACAACGAATTGATACAAGCTGACATTATTTTCACTGATAAACCGGATGTTACGCTGTATATGCGTTTTGCGGATTGCGTCCCGATTTTGTTTTATGATCCCAAACAAGGTGTAGTCGGCCTGGCTCATGCAGGCTGGCTCGGAACGGTGCGCGGCACAACCTCCGCCGCGGTGAAAACCATGTGCGAGCATTACGGCTCGAAACCCGAAAATATTTTAGCGGCCATCGGCCCCTCGATTGGCGTGGACCATTACGAGATCGGGCACGATGTCATTGCCAAGGTTCACGAATCCTTTAATTCGGACGCGGAAGGTTTGCTTCAATCGCACGATGGGGAAACATATTTCGATTTATGGGCGGCGAATGCGCTTCAACTTCAAAAAGCAGGCGTGGAAAAAATCGAGGTTGCCGGTCTGTGTACGGCCTGTCATCTTGAAGACTGGTTTTCGCATCGCGCCGAAAAAGGCAAGACTGGAAGATTTGGCGCGTTGATCGCGTTGCAGAATTAGAGGGGAAATTCAGATTTGCGGCGGTTCGTATTTTACCAAAGCTTGAGAAGAATGT
>JBJKOR010000240.1:0-4451 GCA_046707185.1 Anaerolineales bacterium
GGCTCGCCGATGAATTCAACATCGGGCATGAGACTCTGCAGCTTTACCAGCATTCCGAAAGTGGAAGAAAATTCCACCTGTCCATAAACCCCGATTCGACCGCGTGTTAGCCCGAAACCTTCGAGAATTTTTTGGAAACGCATGGCAAGGCTCATCAACAAATCGCCATTGGCCTGCGCTCTCAATTTTTCCAAATCGAACTCGCTGAACGAGCGCGTCTTGAGTCCGCTCTTGGCAGCCTCGCCGCGCTCCATATCGTTATAGAACAGCACCGGCGCTTCGCCGCGCTGCTTGACCAGCAGTGCATCGATCACATGTCCGCCGCCAACAAAATAATACATGGGTGGATTGTGTTCCGCGCTGCCCAGCACGACAAGCGCGTCAAGCTCCCGGGCTTGCATTAATGCATCAAGGTCCGATTTCATTTGAACTCCGATAATAGAGAATGGAGATTAGTAATTAGGTATTGGTCTTGCTCAGGTAAAACGGTGCGCGGATCGAAAAGAACTTTGTCGTTTTCCGTTCGCGCAATGATCGGCGGAATTTGCTGGCGCAATTTTTTCAAGAACTTATCAGGATGTTTTACGTTCAAGGACAAGACATACGATGGAAAGGATTCGCCGGGCAGGCTTCCGCCGCCGACGGTCGATTCATTTTCCTCCACTTCGACACGGCTCAGCGCAGGAACCGAACCGGCTCCCAATTCACGCGCCCAATTCTCCGCCCGAGCCTTGACCTCGTCAAGCGGCATCGAGATCATCTTCCAAATCGGAATTTCGCGTTCGGCTTCGTCTTTGAGATAATGCAATAGTGTTGCGGTAACTCCCGCCAAACAGGTTTTATCGGCACGGACAGCACGCGCCAACGGATGTTTCTTGATCTTCGCGATCAACTCTGCTTTGCCAACGATAATTCCCGCTTGCGGCCCGCCGAGTAATTTATCGCCGGAGAAACAAACCACATCCGCGCCTGCCGCCAGAGATTCCTGTACAGTTGGCTCATGAGCTAATCCATATTTTGATGTGTCCAACAACGCGCCGGAGCCGAGATCATCCACAAAGATCGTTTCTGCTTTATGGGCCACATCGACGATTTCTTTCAATGCAGGTTCTTCGGTAAAGCCAATCAATTTGAAATTGGAGCGATGAGCGTGCATCACCAATCCATTGGCCTCCTCCAAGGCGTCCTTGTAATCAGACAAACGTACTTTGTTCGTCGTACCCACTTCGGTCAGTTTCGCGCCGGATTGTTTCATCACATCCGGCACGCGGAATCCGCCACCGATCTCGACCAGTTGCGAGCGCGCAATGATGACGCGTTTCCTGGATGCCAGTGCAGATAAAACCAATAAAACAGCAGAAGCGTTATTGTTTACAACAACTGCCGCTTCGACGCCAAGCAGCTTTTTCAACACATCTTCGGCATGAATCAAACGGGAACCGCGCTTGCCAGTTTCGAGATTGAACTCGAGATTGGAATATCCAAGCGAAACCTGACGCATCGCTTCGATGGCAGCTTGAGATAATGGAGCGCGTCCGAGGTTGGTGTGCAAAATAACGCCTGTAGCGTTGATGACTGGCTTGAGCGTCGAAGCCGTCCATGAGGCTAAACGAGATTCGGCTCGAGATAAGATCGAATCATTTTCCGGCGCGGCCGCTTGCGGGTCGAGTTTGAGGCGGGCGCGGACTTCGTCCAGCGTCGAACGTAAGGCGTCCAATGTCAGCGGCCTGCCATATTGTTTGATCAAATTCGCGGCGTGCCGACTCTGCAAAAGTTGTTCAATGGAGGGAAGAGTTTGAAGGTTGGTCATCAGGTTGAGAATGCGAGATTCGCGAATCGGGATTCGGAAGGTGCCAGCGGGCACGTTCGCGCCAGCGGATCAGAGATTCGATGGCAATCAATCCGCCCGCCAGCCCCATCCATACTCCCAAGGTCATTAGGTGGCCGAGTTGAAACCAGGCGAGCGCCGCGGCATAGAAGCCGACCCACATCGCTTCGCGTACGATGGCGTTCGATTCAGCAGGCGGCTTGGATGGAAAACGAAGGTTGAGAAAATACATGATGGGAAGCGCCGTGCCGGTGAGCGCGATGAACCATAAAGCGAAGAATCCCCAACGCGCCCACACCAACGGGGGAATGCCTAAAATAAAAATGATCAGCGCCAACCCGCCCCAGCCGATGAACATCAGGAAAAGCGCGGAGTAAAGATATTGACGAAACGGAGGTTCGGGATTCATCGAGTGAATTATACTCGGTTGAGAGAGCAACCAAGAAGAGCGCAAAGTTAAGAGTACCTAAAATCAGAAACAAATGTCATTCTGAGCGACCAAAGGGAGCGAAGAATCCCGCCGCTTTGCGGTGGAGACCCTTCACTTCGTTCAGGGCGACATCTACTGTTTGTCATTGAGTTTAGGTATTCCCAAAGGTTTGATAAGGAAAATTCACTGCCGTACAAATTAATTTCTTGACGTCGTTGCGAGTGGCGTCAAGGCGCCACGAAGCAATCTCCTGTTTTCAAGCAGATTTCTCCCAATGACATTTGTACGGCAGCAAAAAGGAAAATTGATTATGACATCTCCAAAATTATTGATAACCGGATGCAATGGTTTGGTCGGACGAATATTATGGACCGGGCTGGCAAATGATTTTGATTTGTATGGACTTGATATTTCTGCAGAAGTTTCATCGGATAAAGTCTTTCAAGTGGACATTTCCAAAGCTGAACAAGTCCAGCCGGTATTCGACTGCATCCCATCCTTGACGTATGTCGTGCACCTCGCTGGCGATCCCCGCGTGGAGGCGAGCTGGGATTCCGTTTTCGGGAACAACATCGGCGGTACGAAGAACATCTATGAAGCCGCACGACTCGCGGGCGTAAAGCGAATCGTGTTTGCCAGTTCCAATCACGTCACCGGAGCGTACGAAGGCTTTCCGCCGAGCTTACATACAATTCGAAATCCAACCCCGATCACAACGCGTGACCCGATTCGTCCCGATGGGTTTTACGGAGTCAGCAAAGCAGCAGGCGAAGCGATTGCCAGAATGTATTATGAAGTCTACGGAATCGAGTCGATCTGTCTGCGAATCGGCTCAGTCACCAAAGAGGACGACCCGCGTCTCAATCCGCGCTTTGAATGCACATGGCTGAGTCAGCGAGATTTGATTCAATTGGTCAGGAAGAGTCTTTCAGCGGATATAAAGTTTGGAATTTACTACGGCATTTCCAGCAACACAAAACGGTTTTGGGATATTTCGAACGCCGAGGCGGAATTGGGTTATCATCCTGAAGATGACGCGAGCGAAAAGATTTAGCCACAAAGGACACGAAGAGAAAAGGAAATATCCTTCGTGTTCCTTTGTGGTCCTTACGGTTAGAGAATCGAGAAAACCATGAATGTATCGGATGCAATTCGCACAAAGCGTGCAGTGCGTAAATTTCAAGAGAAACCTTTGACGAAAGAAGCCATCACCGCGATTCTGAACGCGGGACGCAGGTCACAATCATCGAAGAACGAACAGACCTGGCATTTCATCGCCATTCAGGATAAGAAAGTTTTGCAGGCTTTATCCGAATGCGGTGAGTGGGCAGGACACATCGCAGGCGCGGCGCTGGCAGTCGCCATTCTGACTCCCGATCCAAATGAAAAATTCCAAACGATGTTCGATGCGGGTCAGGCCGCGGCATACATGCAGCTTGCAGCCTGGGAAATGGGAGTCGGATCGTGCCCGGCTTCGATCTATGAACCGGAGAAGGCACGTCAAATCCTGGGCTTTCCAGCCGAACTGCATCTGCGCGTCGTGCTATCGTTTGGATATCCTGCCAATCGAGAAAAGCTAACCGCTGCCCCCAAGAAAGGCGGGCGGCGGACGCTTGAAGATATTATCCACTGGGATAAATGGTGACAGCTTATGCAAGCCCGGCGAAATAATCGGTCTTGATCTGAAAACTCAAAACTCCCAGCTTGTGTAACGTATCTCGCAGTGAATCCACCATGCCGCGCGGACCAGAAATATAGAAGATACAGTTCCGGTAATCCGGTACAGCAGATTTGATCATTTGCGGCGTGATGCGCCCGACTTGACCTTTCCAGTCAGCAGGCAGGTTATTATTATCTGTGACCGAATAGATGGTTTTGATTCCTAATTCAATTTGCGCACGGTCAAAGACATCCTTATAGACAAAATTATTGGCCGCGGGCGCCGTGTAAATCAGCGTAAGCGGTCTGCGCTGTTTATTATCCAATAGATTCTTGATCATGCTGCGAAACGGCGTAACGCCGATTCCGCCTGCAAGCAGAACCACTTTCTGATTCAGATCATCCGGCAGAACAAAATCACCCGATAATTGAGCAGCGACAATTTCCGTGTCCTTTTTCATCGCAAGCATGGCCTGCTTGAATGAGCTGGATTTTTTATTGAACTTGACCCCCAGACGCAGAACGCGTTCGGTG
>JBJKOR010000241.1:0-3095 GCA_046707185.1 Anaerolineales bacterium
GACGGAAGAAGGCGCGTTCCTGCGCGGACAAATTCGGATGGAGGAAACGGTCGAACTGGGATTTGAGGCGGCTCCACAAGCGACGCCGAGTGAGGCGGCCCAAGCTGAATCCATTGCACAGACGCCAATCATTGTCCCGCCTCCCGCGCCAAAGAAAAGAAAGAAGAAGAACGAAAATCCCAATCCACCATTAGCGGCACCATGACGTGTCGCTAAAAATTGTTTATGAAATATCGCGATTTGCAAATTCAAACTCAACGCGAATTCCCATCCAACATGCGGACGGAAGGATTCGGCTGGCTGGTGCGCGCCGGATACATGACGCGTGAAAATGAAATCCTTCCACTCGGCAAACATGCCATCGAACATTTGAAGTCTTTAGCAAGTCAATCAAATTTCATCTCGCTTTTGGATTTGCCAATTATTTCAAACCAACAAGAAACTTTCTTTCCTATTGCGAACGGTTCTGTTGAAGTAATTCGTTGTTCATCATGCGGATATGCTTCCAGAAAAGAAATTGCACAATCCAAAAAAATTCCATTTTCTAACGAAGCGCAACTTCCACTTGAAAAAGTTTTGACGCCTGATTGCAATACAATTGAATCATTGGCAAATTTTCTTGGCATTCCCAAAGAGAAGACGGCCAAAGCTTTGATGTTCACGCGCCTCGCCGATAACAAATTTATTTTTTGCGTTGTGCGCGGCGACATGCAATTGAGCGAGGCCAAATTGAAGAAACTCGTCGGCGATTTTCGACTCGCAACGCCGGATGAAATTGCTAAGTCGGGCGCGGCGGCGGGATTTGCTTCGCCAATCGGATTGAAAGATGCGTTGATCGTTGTGGATGATCTCATTCCTGAATCGCCCAATTTGGTTGCTGGAGCAAATGAAGCAGGCTATCACTTGAAGAATACCAATGTCTGGCGCGATTACATTGCTGAAATTGTCGCAGATATTGTGATGGCAAACGCTGATTATCCATGTTCAGACTGCGGAAGCCAATTGGGTTTGGTCAACGCCGAAGTGCTTGTTGATGAAAGTGGCTGTCATTTTGAAGATATTCTTTATGCGCTTGCCGAAACTCATCATGATGACAAAGGCTTGATTTTTCCGAAACAAGCCGCGCCGTTCGATGTTTATTTGATGCAAATCCCCGGCAAAGAAATGGACACGCGCGCCAAAGCCGAAGAGATTTACAACGCACTGCAAAGCGCGGACATTTCGGTTTTATTCGATGACCGCGACGAACGCGCCGGAGTCAAATTCAACGATGCAGATTTGATTGGCTGTCCAATCCGCATTACCGTTGGCGAAAAGAATCTCAAAAACGGAATGGTAGAATTGAAGCCGCGTTCTGCGAAGCAGAACAGTCTTACAAGTCTAGCAAGTCTGACAGGTCTTAAAAGTCAAAATGACTTGTGGAACTTGTTAGACCAGTAAGAGCATTGAGACTAAAAAACCACGAGACTAAATGAATATTCCCATGTCATCTCCCGACCTGACCGATGCAGAACGTCAGGCAGTGCAACAAGTTCTCAATACGCCCAATCTCAGTATGGGGCATTGGGTCACCGATTTCGAAAAATCGTTTTGTGATTTAACCGGAGCGAAACATGCCATCGGCGTTTCATCGGGAACAGCCGGATTGCATTTATGCGTGCGCGCTGCTGGAATCGGCGAAGGCGATTTGGTCATCACCACCCCGTTCTCGTTTGTCGCTTCGTCGAATGTGATGCTCTACGAAAACGCAGTTCCGATTTTTGTGGATGTGAATCCGAAGACGGGAAACATCGATCCGCAGCTCGCGGCGCAGGCCGTGCAGGATTTGGTCGAGGGCGGGAAGATGGCCGAGAAATGGCTACCCCGCAAGGGGTCCGGTACGAATCGCACGCTGAAAGCGATTCTTCCCGTGGATGTCTTCGGTCAGCCCGCGGACCTCGAACCGCTTCGTAATCTGGCAAGTCAGTTCAATCTGAAAATGATCGAAGATTCCTGTGAAGCGCTCGGCGCGGAATACAAAGACAAACCTGCCGGGACGTTTGGCAATTATGCGGTGTTTGCGTTTTATCCGAATAAACAAATTACGACCGGCGAAGGCGGTGTGGTGATTACGTCGGACGAGGAAGCCGCGGCGATGATGCGCGCACTTCGCAATCAAGGACGCGCACCCGGCGATACATGGCTGCAACATACGTATCTTGGTTATAATTACCGTCTCGATGAAATGTCTGCCGCGCTGGGCACAGTGCAGATGACGCGTCTCAATGAGTTGTTGAACAAACGTGACAGCGTTGCGAATTGGTATGCAGAACGATTGAGTGAAATTCCCGGCGTCGAACCGCCCGTCGTTGAGCCGTTTACAACGCGCATGTCGTGGTTTGTGTATGTCGTTCGCTTTGACAAAAAGATCAATCGTGACGAACTTGCAAAACGTTTGGAAAGCCGCGGCGTTCATGTCCGCCCGTATTTCCTGCCAATTCACTTGCAGCCGTACATGGCCGAACGCTTCGGTTATCGCGAAGGCGATTTTCCAGTCACGGAAGATTTGGGACGGCGAGGCCTCGCGCTTCCTTTCTCCGGCGTGATGATGGAAGAACAAGTGGAATTTGTGTGCAATGTGATTCGCGAGGAATTATCGAAAAACGATTAAACCGCGAAGGCGCAAAGACCGCAAAGTTTTTAATTTCTTGGCGTCCTTCGCGGCTTGGCGGTTGGCCCTCAATATGAACGGACTTTTTCCTCCCTCCAGAAGCAACGGGATTCTCTTCCACGGAATCATTCTTATTGCCTTGGCTGCTCTTTCTGCATGGGGATTCATTAACCTTTCCCGGACAACCATCGGAGAAAATTTTGTCACGTACCTGCTGGTCGGGTTGGTTGCTTTTGCGCCGATGCCGTGGATCGGTTATCGCCTCTACGCTTTGCTACGCGCGGACTATGTTCTTGATCGAGACAGTCTTCAGTTGCAATGGGGATTGCGCGATGAAATGATCCCTCTCAATGATATCGAAAGGGTGCGGCCAATTCATGATTTACCCCATCCGTTGCAACTGCCCGCCATGTCGATGCCGGGAGCGATCCTCGGCCAGCGCCGC
>JBJKOR010000242.1:0-2133 GCA_046707185.1 Anaerolineales bacterium
AGAATTTATGCTTCTCGAATCAACCCAAGTTCAAACCACAACTGCACTCGCACCAGTTGCAAGTGTCATCCGCGAAGTACCAGCCGACCTTGAAACGCCGGTCAGCTTGTATCTCAAATTGCGCGGCAACGGCGCATCATTTTTGTTGGAGTCCGTCGAAGGTGGGGAGACAATCGCACGCTACTCGTTTATCGGCGTCCAGCCGCGGGCGCAATATATTTTGCGCGATGGACAGGTCGAGATCAAAGAGGATGGCAGAACTCGTTTTATCCAACTCGATGACGACCCGACCAAATTCTTGCAGGATGAGATGAGTCGCTTTCCCGCCGCCCGCCTGCCGAACGCACCACGCTTCACGGGCGGCCTAGTGGGCTACCTCGGTTACGAGTCGGTTCGTTATTTTGAACCCACTCTAAAGCCTGCACTGAGCCGTGCTTCGACTTCGTATGGTCTTGATACGAGCGAGAAGAACTCTTGCTCTACTCGACCAGCTTCGAGCTCCGCACCTTCGGTCAGCACGAGAGTCCCCGATGGAATTTATCTGATGGCTGACACCATCATTGCCTTCGATCACGCGCGCCGCACCATCTTCCTGATCGCCAACGTTCTGGACGGCGATACCGAAGCCGCCAAGCAAAAGCTGGACGCCATCACCGAACGCATTCGCCAGCCGCTGCCCGCCGCGCAGCAAAACGACATCCAGCCATCTGAGATCAAATCCAATCTCACGCAGGAAAAATTCGAAGACATGGTGCGGGCCGCCAAAGAGCACATTGTGGCAGGCGACATTTTTCAGGTGGTGCTTTCGCAGCGCTTCACGCGCCAAACGAACGTCGAGCCTTTCGACGTGTATCGCGCCGTGCGCCGCTTGAACCCATCGCCGTATATGTTCTTTTTTGATTTCGGACTCGTGGACGATGAGCCGTTTCACCTTGTTGGATCGTCGCCGGAAATGTTCGTGCGTTTGGAAGGGGGAACCGCTTCACTGCGACCGATAGCCGGGACGCGGCCTCGAGGGGCCGATGCCGCTGCTGACGCCGCGCTTGCCAAGGAACTGCTGGCCGACCCGAAGGAACGCGCCGAGCATGTGATGCTGGTTGACCTGGGCCGCAACGACCTGGGGCGCGTCTGCGAATACGGCACGGTCAAAGTCTCCGACTTCTTCACCATCGAAAAATATTCACACGTCATGCACATCGTCTCGCACGTCGAGGGGACTCTGCGACCCGACCTGACCGCCTTCGATCTGGTGCGGGCCGCTTTCCCCGCCGGGACGGTCAGCGGCGCGCCGAAAGTGCGTGCCATGCAGATCATCTCCGAGCTTGAGCCGGATGCACGCGGCGCCTATGCAGGCATGGTCGGTTACTTTGGCTTCGATGGCGCGATGGATACTTGTCTCGCCATCCGCACCATGATCGGGCGTGGAAACACGGTCAGTGTGCAAGCCGGTGCGGGCATCGTCGCCGATTCGAATCCGTCAACGGAATTCCAGGAGACGGTCAATAAAGCTTCCGCGATGTTGAAAGCGATCGAGATGGCTGAACAGAATCAATAACAAAGATATTTGGTGGTTGAGTAGCCGCGAGCGAAGCGAGTGGCGTATCGAAACCACCACTAAGCAAAGGGATTTTTGTAACAAAAATTATTCTTGAAACCTGTTGGTTTCGATACGGCGGACAAACACCGCCTACTCAACCAACGAAAGGATAAATATTATGCTCGTACTTATCGATAACTACGACTCTTTCACTTACAACCTTGTGCAATATCTCGGCGAACTGGGCGCGGACATTCGCGTCTTCCGCAACGACCAAATCTCATTGGATGAATTGATCGCTCTCAAGCCGAGCCATCTCGTTGTTTCTCCCGGCCCGGGCGAACCGATCAAAGATGGCGGCATCTCTGCCGAAGCCATCCAATACTTCACCGGCAAAATTCCGGTGCTGGGCGTTTGCCTCGGGCATCAATGTCTGGGTGCAGTCTTCGGTGGCAAAGTGGACCGCGCGCCGCGTCTCATGCATGGCAAAACTTCGTCGGTCAATCACACTGGCGGGGAAATCTTCGCGAGTATTCCATCCCCGTTCGAAGCCATGCGTTATCACTCACTCATTGTTCATGAGCCTGTTCCTGATG
>JBJKOR010000243.1:0-6828 GCA_046707185.1 Anaerolineales bacterium
GATTGACGTGCATATTCGATCTCGACCATTTCATCCAGCGTTCCGTGCGCGACGAAAAACGGTTTGCCGTTTAACGGATGGCTCTCGATCAAAGAATCTGACCCTGCTGGAAGAAAACCAGCCAGCACGCCGGCGCGTCGAATGCGTTCAGGATGAAGCAAAGCAAGAGAATAGGTCAGCGCCGCGCCCTGGCTGAAACCAATCACGTCGAACGGACGGGCGTCGATTTCATTTCGTGCAGCATAATCATCGACCAGTGCGATCAACGCATCAACAGCTGGGCGGAAATCTTCGAGGCTGGGCCAGGCATGAGGTTCGTCCTTCGGCAGATTCGGCGCAACTACGTGAGTCGTCCGCGCTGCCCGCCATGAGTAACCGCCTGATTCAGCCGCATGAGGTGCGCGCGGAGCAACGATCCAATAATCCAAAGGGAAATTCCGCACAAAGACCCACATGGAATTTTCGTCACCGGTCCAGCCGTGCAGGAGTAACAGGAAACGCGCCGGGCGGTCTGTTGCGGCACGAACGCGGATCACCCAATCCTGAAATTCAATTAAGTCTGTGTCACTTTGGACGCGCATGTCGTAGGATCCAATCGATTCCAAAAAATACAAGCAGGATCAAAACCACTGGGGTTAAACCAGCCATCAAACAAAAGAAGCCCAAGGAGGCCGCCCCTCCGCCATAGATGAGCCAGATCAGTCCCAAGCCCAGGACAAACAACAAGATAAACGCGCCAGCCGCCAGCCGGACGTTGGTTTGCTTGGCGTAATCGCGCAAATCGCGTTTCATGACTTTTCTCCAAACAATCGGCGGTGCAAACGCTTCGGCCACGAAGTGACCCGCTCAAGTTCCGGAAGGACCGCTTCCAATGCCGCCTCGCCGCGCTTGGCCACTTCGTGCACGTCCACCACATCCAGCAGCCCGACATCGGCAACTTTTGGCCGGACGATGACATCCGGCCGGTCGATCTTCAACCGCAAATCAGTCAACATGCGGTCTGAAACATCCAAGGTTCGCAGTAACATGCCAAAAGCCTTTGTGATTCGCAAGCGAGTCAATTGGTGGGCGATGGGTTCAGGAAACGGTAAATGCAAAGGAGACAATCGGTCTGCTTCTCCAGCCGGATCGCCCAAAGCAACCGCCACAATCGGTAAATGCGGCGCAAGCGAACGCGCAACCGCCACAGGCACGGGATCAAAAACGCCGCCATCCACCAATTCCATGTTGTCCACACAATAGGGCGTAAAGATCGTGGGCAATGCAATCGTAGCAAGAATGGCATCCCGCACACGGCCTTCGCATAAGATCACTTCACGCGAACTATTCAAATCGACAGCCGTGACAGCAAATGGAATCTTGAGATCAGCGAATGTGCGATCGCCGAGGGTATCGATCAACCACTGTTCGACGCCCGCAAATCCATACAACGAGGCATTATCCTGGGCGCGGCGGCCATAGAGATGCCGCTGATCGACATGGGAAAAATTGTCCTCCAACTCATCGATCGAATAACCCGCGGCATAGACCGCGCCCACCACGCCGCCGAAGCTGGTTCCCGCAATAGCGCGGACGCGATAGCCGTGCTTTTCCAGTTGGCGCAGAACGCCGATATGCGAATTGCCTTTCGCGCCGCCGCCACCTAATGCCAGTGAAATATCCATATCCATCATCCTGATTACGCGCATCAAAGAAAACTTACATTAAATTATACGCTTGCATTCTGCAAAAGTTTGAATGCTCTAATCAAAGCCTTAATATCTTCTTTGAATTAAACAGATGCTTATGCCCTGTAGTCAAAATCAAAATTTAGGATGTCGCTGCGAGGAGCAGCGAAGCCGCAACGAGGCAATCTTCGCTATCGAAGCTGCCAGGTTTGGTACGCTTCAAATACCGGTTTGGGGCTGCACCAAAAGATCCGTGATTGAGAAAAATAACATTTGGATTGAGCGGAAAGTATTCCTTTAAAGACGACATGGAATTATCTTCCACAAAACCAACTAAACATTCTTGGGCAAATGACCGCCTGCTTCAGATTCATCCAAAACGGAAAGGATCGTGCGGACCAACTCGCGGGCGGCGGAGGCGCTTAATTCAACGGCGACCCGCGCCGAGGGTCCGAGCGATTCGTTGACAAAGTCAATATTCAAGGCATGTTCGAATGGCGCGTCGAAAGGATGATCGAACGAAACATCGGCTTGATTGACCGTAAACCAGCCATTTGTTCCTTTCCCGCTCCCTTCCACTTTTACTTTTTCAGCAATCATTGTACACATGAAGTTCTCCATTATTGTCGCCCTGAGCGGAGCGCAGCGAAGTCGAAGGGTCTCAGTATTCATTCAAATAAAAGAGAGAGATTCTTCGCTCCTTGCAGTCGCTCAGAATGACATGGCTCAAATTAAATTCTTTTCAAGAAAAGCAAAGATTCTTCCCCAACCGTCCACGGCCTGTTCTTGACGATACATGGGCCGATGATAATAAAAGAATCCGTGCCCGGCGCCTGCGTAACGATGGAACTCGTAATTCTTTCCATACTTCTTGAGTTCCGCTTCATGCAGGTTGACCTGTTCCGGGGAAGGACTGGTATCGTCATCCCCGAATAATCCCAGGATGGGACAGGATAAATCTTTGGTGTATTCGATCGGCGCGACCGGCATCTTGGCGGAAAGCTGTTCGGGCTTCATCACCACGTTACCGCCCCAACAATCCACCAGTGCGTCGAAACCCGGAGCGCGGCAGGCTGCGAGAAATGCGTGCCGTCCACCGGAACAAGTGCCAAAGACTCCGACTTTGCCGTTGCAGGTATCCAACTCGCGAACATATTTCAGCGCTCCGGCCAGATCGCCGACAACTTGATCGTCCGGCATGCCGCCATCGGCGCGGACCTTGGCCGCGACATCCTCGGGAGTTCCGTGTCCCGCGCGGAAATACAAATTAGGCGAAATGGCAATATATCCATGAAGCGCAAACTTGAAAGTTGTCTCGCGATACCACGCGTCCCAGCCGGGGAAGTGATGCGCCAGCACCATCGCTGGGAACTTCCCCTTTCCAAGCGGACGCGCCAAATAGGCATTGATTTGGTCGGCGTTTGCACCGGTCATGGTCACAGTTTCGGCATGAACGCCTTCATACATATCGGTAGTGTACATATGAGCGACTTCTCCTTTAGGATTGATAAGGTGTAATTATATCTATACTCAACTCAAGGTGCGTATGGAGTTCGCAGTGGAATCGGTGTCATGACCGGCAACTGAGACAAGTCCATGCGCGGGTCGATTTGGAGATCAGTGATCAGAACCCAGCAAGGTTGTTGAAAATAAGGATTGCGGATGATGTACCAACCTGATACGCTTCCAACCCCAAGAATTTCCACTTGCTGCCATCTGCTGATATTACTCTCCAAATGATAATTAGAACCGGGGCCGAACCAACAAGCTGCCAACCGGTGGTTGACAAAGGGCTGCTGAATCGGCGCTTCAGTCGGTGTAATCGTAGGCGTTGGCGTGGCCGTTGGGATGGGCGTACGCGTTGGGGCTGTGGCAGTCAGCGTCAATGCCGCAGACACGCCACTGGCAATGTTGGTTGCCATGGCATCCGGCGTTGGCGTGGCTTTCGAGGCGCAGGCCGCGCTTATGAGAATCGCGGCAAATCCAATGATCGTCAAGGGGAGGAGGCGCAGATTCATATCGTTACCATCCCTCATGATGCACATACTCTTGATTCGATTTTCGCCCGCGCTTCAGTGACGGCGATGGAACGTCAACCGCGCGGTACCCCACCGCGATGACTCCGACAGGCACGACTTCCTTCGGCATGGAAAGCAAAGCGCGCAGCGTATCCAAATCTTTGGAACCGACAAACGCGCCAACCAAGCCTTCGTCCACCGCAGCCAACAGGGCAATCATTACCGCACAGCCGATGTCCATGAACCAATAGGGAACCGGCCAAAAGATTTCCGCGCCATCTTCGTTGACCTTGTCCGCTTCTTGATAGCGGCGATGATAAGCTGTTTCATTTGTGCACGGAATCAACAAGACCGGCGCTTTCGAGATGAATGCACCGAATCCGTCTTTGACGTATTCCTGTTCCTCGCACGTTTCGGCGATCTCTTTCTTCAATTCGGGACGCGTGGCCACGATAAACGACTGACCTTGTGTAAAACCGGCGCTCGGCGCGTGACGGGTGAGTTCAACGATGCGCTCGATGATTTCCGGTGAAACGGGCTTATCCGCAAAGTTTCTTACCATGCGCCTTTTGAGGACTACATCCTTGAATTCCATTGAATCTCCTGTCGAACATCATTTTGAAATTTCACTTTTCAAGTGCCTGCCAACTTGCATGACTATTATAGTTGATGGGTGCAGATGAGTACAAAACCATGCTTGCGGCAAATCGTGAATGTGCATAAAATTGCGGTTATCTAAAATCTATCCTTAACGAGGTGCCACATGTCTTTCATGGATATTCTTCAAGAATCCGATGCTGCGATTCTCAATTCGTATTTTCATCCCGTGAATTTCCCGAAGGGATCATGTATCATTCGAGAAGGCGATCCTGGCGAAGGCTGTTATTTCATTGACGAAGGCGAAGGGCGGGCGGAGATCCGAAACACGGAAACCGATTCCGACAGCGTGCTTTCCTATGTGGACGCCGGGACTTTCGTCGGCGAGATCAGTTTATTGGATGGCAAGCCGCGTTCCGCCAGCGTCTTCGCGCAAACCGATGTATCGGCGCGTTGGTTGTCGCGCGAGGATTTCGATAGACTGTGTGAAGAACATCCAAAGATCGGCTTCATTATTCTCAAAAATTTAGGCAAGGACCTTTCCGCAAGAATCCGCAATGAGACCAGCAAAGTCGCGGAATATGTTTTTGCGGACCAAATTGACGCCAGCACGAATGAAATGGTCGCGCGCGCAGTGGCCGCGCAACGCGCATTCATCGAATGGGACGAAGATCGCGTCGATGCAATGCTGAAAGATATTGCCGAGACTGTTGCGGCGCAAGCCGAACCGTTGGCGGTGGCAAGCGTCAAAGAAACGGATATGGGCGTCGCTGCGGATAAAACCGATAAGATTCGATTCGCAAGTTTGGGCGTGTATAAATCCATCGTCGGGCAACCCGCCTCGGGCCCGGTTAGAAGCGATGATGTACGCCGCGTCACCGAGATTGCGAGTCCGATGGGAGTCATCTTTGGTTTGGTTCCGCTCACAAATCCCGTATCCACATTTGTTTTCAAAACGTTGATCTGTCTCAAAGGACGCAACTCGTTGATATTGAGTTGTCATCGCAACGCGCTTGAAGTTGGGAATCAAACTGGCGAGATCATCGAATCGGTTTTACGAAAACACAACGCACCGCCCAATTTGGTGCAGTGGATCAAAGAGCGCGGCAGCCGCAAGAAAACGATGATGTTCATGAAGCATCCTGATATTGCGTTTATTTTGGCGACGGGCGGACCGAGCATGGTGAAGGCCGCGTATAGTTCAGGTACGCCAGCGATTGGAGTTGGCGCAGGCAACGCGCCGGTTTGGATTTGCGCCGATGCGGATGTTGCTTCTGCAGCGCAGATTGTTGTATCGAGTAAATCATTCGATAACGGCGTGCTATGCGGTTCTGAAAATAATTTGGTCGTGGACACGTCGGTGGTGAAGGAATTTATGAAAGCATTGGAAGCAAGCGGCGCGCAAATTTTGACTCCCGATGAAAAGCGGCGCTTCGTCGTCAAAGCATTCGATTCTGAAACGCATACGGTTCGCCGCGATTTGGTGGGGAAGTCCGCTAAATTCATCGCGGAGAAAACAGATGTTCAACCGAAAGGCAATGTTCGCTTGATTGTCGTGCCAACGGCGATGGATGAAATGTCGAGCCCGCTTGGACATGAAAAACTTGCGCCGATTCTTTCGCTGTTCACGGTGAAAGATGAAGCCGAAGGTTTGGAAGTTTGCAAGAAAATTATCGGCGGTGAAGGAAGTGGACACACCGCTATCATCCATACGCAAAGCGACGAGCGCGCAGAAAAATTTGCGATGGAGATTCAGGCCAGCCGAATCCTGGTCAATACGCCGGGATCACAGGGATGCGCGGGAATCTGCAACGGACTCACGCCGTCTTTAACACTTGGATGCGGAACTTATGGCGGCAATTCCACGACGGATAATGTCACGTACACGCATTTGTTGAATATCAAGAGGATGGCGTTGAGTTTGGGATGAGGCGAGTAAGAAGAAATAAGTAACGAGTAAAAAGCAAATTGGTATAATTCCCCAACTTCACTTACTGGAGATTGAATGAGTCCCAAGAAATTATCCGGTGCGGAAATCCGCCAAACTTATATCGACTTTTTCGTTGAGCGTGGACACACAGCTGTGCCTTCCATGTCGCTCGTCCCCGGCGGCGACTCAACGCTGCTTTTCACCAACGCCGGCATGGTGCAATTCAAGGACGTATTCCTCGGCACGGACAAGCGCGCCTATACGCGCGCCGTAGACTCGCAGAAGTGTATGCGTGTGGCAGGCAAGCATAACGACCTCGACGATGTGGGCCGCGACGATACGCATCACACCTTCTTTGAAATGCTCGGCAATTGGTCGTTCGGCGATTACTACAAGCCGGAAGCCATCCAATGGGCGTGGCAGCTGCTCACCGAAGTTTGGGGTTTAGAGAAGGAACGTTTGTATGCCACCGTCTTCAAAGATGATAAAGGCGACATTCCCACCGACGAAGAAGCCGCCAGCAATTGGCTCAAACAACCCGGCTTCGATCCCACTCACCTTTTCTACCTGGGACGCAAAGACAATCATTGGGAAATGGCCGATACCGGTCCGTGCG
>JBJKOR010000244.1:0-3993 GCA_046707185.1 Anaerolineales bacterium
CGCTTTGATGCACTTGGCGCACAGCACTTTTTTGACCTTATGACCATTCTCGATGATCGTCACCTTTTGCAGATTGGGTTTGAAGGCCCGGTTGGTGGCGCGTTGGGAGAATGAGCGGTTATGCCCAAAAGTCGTTGTCTTGCCGCAGTTTGCACACTTAGCCATCGTACACGATCCTTTCTTGCAATAATTCCAAATTCTTGTCCTATCTCCATGCAGAAAAGCATCTGCATTTTCGGCGGGAAAGACACCCGCTTCTTTGGTAGGCACGGCATTGTACCACAAATTAGAAACAGCATAAAAATATTTTGGCTTTCAGAATCGCAATTCGCTAAATGAACATAAGTGTTGTAAGAAGCAGGTAAAATATGGAACAAGAGGCATCTATGGGCGAAGAAACCACATCTTTGGGTGGGATCCACATTTCACCGAACGCGGTCGCCGCGATCGTCTATCATGTCACGCTTCAATCCTACGGCGTGGTCGGACTCGCGCCGAAGAACCTGATGGAGGGGTTGGCACAGACCATCGCACACGAACCGGCGCACGGCGTATCGGTACGTTATGACGGCGAGAACATCGACATTGATATCCACGTCATCATCGAATATGGCACGCGCATCACCTCGGTGGCGGAAAGCGTTGCCAACACGGTAAAGTTCCAAGTGGAAAAGGCGCTGGGCATGCCGGTGCATGAGATCAACGTTCATGTGTCCGGACTGCGCGTGAGCAGCAACGATTAGGAACATATCTTTAATGAGCATAGACACACATCGTCTCGAGAAACTACGCGGCCAGCCGTTGGACGGCCGGGCGGTAAAGAACCTAATCGAAGCGGGGCTGTTGTGGTTGAAAACGAATCAGCAAACGGTCAATTCATTGAACGTGTTTCCTGTGCCGGATGGCGATACCGGCACGAACATGACGCTGACCATGACTTCCGCCTGGAATGAGGTCAAGGATTCGGGTGAGAAGCACGCGGGCCGGATGATGGCCCTGGTTGCCAAAGGCGCTCTGATGGGCGCACGCGGCAATTCGGGCGTGATCCTTTCCCAGTTGTGGCGAGGCTTTGCACGCGCCACGCAGGATTCGGCGGTCATCGACGCGGAGGCGTTCGTGCGCGGCTTGTTGGAAGCGCGCGATACGGCCTACAAGGGTGTGGTCAAGCCGGTGGAGGGGACCATCCTCACGGTTGCAAAAGATACGGCAAGCGCGGCGCAGGCCGCCTTGGCAGAGACTCAGGACACGGTCGAAATCCTGGCTCGCAGCGTGCCCGCCGCGGACGCGTCCGTGAACCGGACTCCGGAACTACTGCCGATTCTGAAGCAGGCCGGAGTGGTCGATTCGGGCGGCAAAGGATTGTTCTTCATTCTCGAAGGGATGCTGCGCTATCTTTACGGCGAACCGCTCGATACGCCGCTCGTAACGGTCAAGCCTTTATCTGCATTGAATCTCGAGGATGCCATGCAGGAAGTGGAAGAAGGCCAGGACTACGAGGTCGTGGTGGATTTCTTCCCCGGCCAAAAATTCGAACTGCAAAATTTTTATACCAGGCTCGAGCAGATGGGCACCTCCATCCAGGTGGGTGAGGGCGAAGGTATCTACCGTATGCACATCCACGTGCCGCTCGATAAGCGTTATGACCCGATCGATTACATCATGGACATCGGCACGATCACAAAAATCGCCATGGAGAATCTCACGGCGGAGATGGATGCCATGGAGGGCAAGGGCAGGGAATCGAAAATCGAGCTGAAGAAGATCGAACCGAATCAGATCGCGGTGGTGGCGGTTTCACCGGGAGCAGGCCTCAGCCGAATCTTTGCCAGTTTGGGCGTGGCCGCCATCGTCGGCGGGGGGCAGAGCATGAATCCGTCTACGCAGGAAATTTTGGACGCCTTCGAAAATCTGCCAACGGACAAAATCATCATCCTTCCAAATAATAAGAACATCATCCTTGCCGCCAATCAGGCGAAGAATGTAACTGTGAAGAATGTGGCTGTGGTTCCAAGCATGACGGTCCCACAGGGTCTGGCCGCCATGCTCGCTCACAACCCGGACGGCGAACTGGATTCCGTTTCGGAGAAAATGAACAAAGCCTTGGGCGAGGTCAAGACCGGCGAGATCACCGTGGCGACGCGTTCCGTGGAGATCGAAGGCGTGAACGTTAAAGAAGGCGAGGTCATCGCATTGTTGGATGGTAAGCTGGTGGCTTCCTCGAAATCCATTCAGCAGGCGGTGATGGCATTCCTTGGCAAAGCCAAAGCCGAAGAGCATGAACTCATCACGCTTTATTATGGGGAAGACTTTAGCCAAAGTGACGCCAACCGGATCGTGGATGTTGTGCGGGCGGCGTATCCGTCTCAGGAAATCGAATTGCAGGATGGCGGACAGCCGCATTATCAGTTTATTGTTTCTGTAGAATGATGCCATTGTGAGCGTCTGAAAGGCGCGTGGCAATCTCATGTAACACTTATTTTCTTGTTGGAGGAGATTGCTTCGCTTCGCTCGCAATGACAAAATGGTTATATGACTCTCGGCATCGTTACCGATTCCACGTGTGATCTTCCCCAAGCTTTCATCGAGCAATATCGGATTGAAGTTGTTCCCTCCATCTTGATTTTGGATGGAAAAGAATATGCGGATGGCAAGGGGATTTCACGCGATGAATTCTATCAATGCCTGCCGGATTTTAAGACACCTCCAACAACGGCCGTTCCGTCCATTGGCGAGTTTGCATCACGCTATCAGAGATTATTGAATAATGGCTGTGAACAGATCATCTCGATTCACGCGGCTGGTTCTTTGACCTCCATGGTCAACATTGCACAGCAAGCCGCGCGGGAGTTTCCAAATCGCGTTACAGTGATCGATAGCTTGTCGCTTTCCCTCGGAGTGGGCTTTCAAGTCGTGGCTGCCGCTGAATCTGCCGAAGACGGCCTCGAGGCCGCGCTGGCCGCCATCGAATCGACACAGAAGCGCCTGCGCGTCTTTGCCGCGTTGGACACGATAGAATATGTCCGCCGCAGCGGACGTGTGCCCAGTGCAATTACGTTTTTGGGAAGCCTGCTGCATATCAAGCCAATCGTCGAGCTGGCAAATGGCGAGGTCAAGGCTGTCGGCGCGGTGAGAACGACGAGGCAAGCCAATGCCCGCATGATCTCCCTGATGCGGCAGTGTGGTGATCTCGAGCGTTTAGCTATTTTGCATACCGGTGCGGAAGCACGCGCCCGCCAATTTTTAAATCAACTGATGAATGAAATGAGCTTGTCCATGCCGCGCGATATCCTGATGGTTAACGTAACCACTGTCATCGGGACGCATATCGGGCCAAATGGCTTGGGCTTTGCGCTAGTGAGGAAGTAAAGGATATGTCATTCGCCTTCGACTCAGAGTGACAAAGGTTTTATTTCAACTGTGCCTTGATCTTCTCTGCCGTTTCTTTGAACGCCGATAACTTTTCGCGTTCTTTCTCAACTACGTTCGCCGGGGCTTTGTTTGCGAAATCGCTGGCGAGAAGTTTTTCCAGACGCTCGATTTGTGATTCGGCTTCTTTCAATTCTTTTTCGAGGCGCGACTTTTCGCCGGCAACATCGACCATACCCGCCAACGGAATATAAATCTCAACTGACCCAATGACAAGCGCGATGCTATCTTTGGGTTTAGATTCAAGAGAATAGAGAACAGAGAATAGCGAGGAGTCGAGACCAGCCAGGGATGCGATGGTGGAAGATTGTTCCTTCAATAAATCCGTTCTATCGCCAGCCGCGATGGCCGCCGCAATTCGTTTGGCAGGCGCCACAGATTTCTCCGCGCGCAGGTTGCGAATGTTGCGGACGATTTCTTGAATAAGTGTGAAGTCTGCAATCTTGGATTCTTCCCAGCCTTCGGCTTCGCGTTGCTCCGGCCATCTGGCAACGATCAACATTTCCGGCCAATCTTTAGCGATCTCCGCCATGGGCGATTCGAGAATCGAATCCCGCAAGTATCCCC
>JBJKOR010000245.1:0-4957 GCA_046707185.1 Anaerolineales bacterium
CGTTCTTCGATTGAGCCGCTAAAATCTGGCGTGATCAACTCAGGATAGAACCGACGAATAACTGCCGCTTTGTAAGTCTGGCTATTCGAGTCGAGGCCGTGCAGGTAAATGATCCGTTTGGAATCGAGTACGTTAGTGTTCATGTCTTTGATCCGTTCCCAATGTAGAGGCTTGAATTGCGATCCCGACGAGCAGCAGCGCAATAAATGCCAGGGCTGTCATGGACTTTGTCAGTGGGAATGCGTTGACGATCATGAACGAACCGGCCAGCGACGAAATGATGATGAGCGCCCAATCGAACAAGGCTGCAACAAGTGCCGCACCCACAATGCCTCCGGCGATGAAAATGAGCCAAGCGGCCAGGCCTTTGTCGAGGCTGAACATGGAGGCAAGGCTGAGCAGGATGTACCCGCCGCCGAGGAATCCGGCGAGACCGATAGCAAGCGATTCGACTAAAATGGCGAGCACGGCGAAGATGGCCCCGAAGGCCAATCCGATGAGCAGGGTGCTCCACTGGGAGCCGTGAAAGAAACGTGTGGCGAGCTGTACGCCGATGAGAAACCCGATCGCGCCGACGAACAACCAGAACAATTTGCGGCCTGCGAGGAGCAGGAAGCCTCCAAGGATGGCATTGATTACGTTAAGCATATCAACTCCTGTTCATGACCAGAAATTCGATAATTTGATATTCGATGTTCGAGTATCGAATATCAGCGTTATTCCGATAACGGTTTGGCTTGGATGAACTCGCGAATCCCTTCTTCCAATTCATTCGGAAAAGAGCGGGATATGCGCCGGAATGTGACCGCAGTCATGGGATCATTCGAGTTGGCAAGCACCTGCCTGAGAAAATAAATCGTCTCGGTGGGGGAGAATTTGTACAGCGCCAGTGCGAAGGCTTTGATCTCGTCCTGAAGGTTGGCGGGCGCGGCTTCCATGATCGGTTCCAGTACTTTGAGCAGCGGTGGAAGATTCTGGAAGGACGAATCGGAAACGGCGGAGATGGCAGCTTGCAAGCCGTTCGACCATAGCCGCGGCCGTTCGGGCCGGAACCATTCGCTGATCGCTTTGATAAATTGATCCGGCGATTCTTTTCTCATGCGCGCCAGGCTATTATCCAGCATGGCCGCCCGCAGGCTCACATCCTGAACGTGCCCGGTCCAGGCGGTTAAGCGCGCCAGAAGACGCTCGCTCTGCGGCGGCATTCTTCCAAGCAAAAACGCGGCAAGTAAGCGCGTTTCGAGATATTCTTCATCCCATAAACGATCCGCCAACTCCAGGGCTGCATCCGGATAATCTGTCGCAGTGCGCTGGATTTCCTGTTCGATTTGCTTCATGATAACGGCAGGTGTTTGATAGGATGGCAAACTGTTGGATAACGGAGCGGCCTCCGGCCTGCGCAGGCTTCGATCTACGTAAAAATCGAGCATCTCATGCAGATGTCGGATGAACTCATCCGGAACGAAGAAAAAATCCGGGAGTCGCGATGTTTGTTTACGGAGACGATTTAAATCAATAGCGGGCATGAATTACAAATTACCAATTACGAATTCCACAACATGCAATTTGTTATTCGTAATTGGTAATTGGTTAATAGGCGCGGGCGAAATAAACTTTCTGGTCTGCCTTTTCGCCGCACACGATGCACTTGCCTGTGCCTGCGGGTTGGTCGAAAGGAATGTTGCGTGTTGTGGCCTTCGTATCTTCCTTGACCTTGGCCTCGCATTCCTGGCTTCCACACCACCAGGAGTACGCCCAGCCGCCCGCAACAACTTTCTTGAATTCCTCGTAATCCTTGGGATCATGGATGTTGGCGTCGCGGAATTCGGTGGCGCGCTTGAGGAGTGAAGCTTGAATCTCGGTCAGGAGTCCGCTGACAGCCGCCGCGAGGTTCGTCTGGGGGACAAAGGACTTTCCGCTCCTTCCCACGACATCGCGGCGGGCGAGGACGACCGATTCTTTTTCCACGTCCTTAGGCCCGATCTCGATCCGCAGCGGGACGCCGCGCATTTCCCAATCGTTGAATTTGAATCCGCTGCTGACAATGTCGCGGTCATCCATCTTGATTCGAATCCCCGCGGCTTTGAGTTCCGTGAAGATGCGGTTGGAAACTTCCATCACTTTGCTCTTTTCGGCCTCGTTCTTGTAAATGGGGACGATGACCGCTTGTGTGGGCGCCAGCCGTGGAGGCAGGATCAAACCTTGATCGTCGCCATGCACCATGATGAGCGCACCGATGATGCGGCTCGAGATTGCCCAGGAAGTCGTTTCGCAATACTGCAGTACGTTATCCTTATTCAAGAATTGAATGTTGAAGGCTTTTGCGAAGTTGGTGCTGAAATAGTGCGAGGTTCCCGATTGCAAGGCGCGTTTATCCCACATCATCGCTTCGATGGATGTGGTGGTATGCGCACCCGCGAATTTTTCTGTGTCGCTCTTGGTGCCTTTGATGACAGGAATGGCGGCCATCTCAAGACAGAAGCGTTCGTAGATGTCGAGAATGCGCAGCATCTCCTCCCTGGCCTCTTCTGCAGAGACGTGTGCGGTGTGACCTTCATGCCAATAGAATTCTGCAGTGCGCAGGAAAAGTTTGGTGCGTAATTCCCAACGCAGCACCGAACCCCATTGCACGATCAGGATTGGCAGATCGCGCCACGACTTGACCCATTTGGAATACATGTATCCGATGATGGTTTCAGAAGTGGGGCGCACGACCAATTTTTCTTCGAGTTCTTCGCCGCCGCCGTGCGTGACTACCGCCAGTTCGGGCGCAAAGCCTTCCACATGTTCTTTTTCCTTTTCAAAGAACGATAAAGGAATCAACGTTGGGAAGGCCGCGTTGACATGCCCCGTCTTTTTGAATTCCGCATCGAGCCAGGATGTGATGTTTTCCCACAGCGCCCAGCCGTAAGGTTTGACCACCATGCAGCCGCGCACGGGCGCGTAATCTGCAAGGTCCGCTTTGACAACCAGTTGGTTGTACCACTCCGAGAAATCTTCAGCTCTCGTAGGTAATTTGTCTTCAGCCATTTTTCCTCTTATGTGATATGTCATTGCGAGCGCTGGTTGAGTAGGCGGTGTTCTTCCACTGCCCTTTCAGGGTCGAGATTTGGCAAGCAATCTCAACTCATCATCAAACAGGAGATTGCTTCGTCGCCCTTCGACAGGCTCAGGGCTTCTCGCAACGACATAAAGTTTTGTTATTTTGAATCCAACATCTTTACGGCAGTTTTTACATCCGGCGCAAATTGTACCAATTCTCTTTGCGCTGCGGAAACATAACCATCGAACGATTTGTAAACCTGATCAAGAGCGTTCTGCCAGCCGCTCCCGATCAGGATAAGCGGTCTTCGGTGAAGAGAGCCGATGATCATGAGATTCCACGTCAGGGAAATTTCTGTCAACGTGCCGGGACCGCCGGGGAGGGCGAGCGCCGCCTCGCATCCGGTGATGAGCGCTTCGAGTCGTTCCATCAACGTTTGTTTATGCCATTCCTCCTTGACCCACGCGTTGGCACCAACGTGGCGCCAATTTTCAATATCCTCGCAAGTCACGCCGATCACGTGTCCGCCAGCTTCAACCGCGCCGCGTGAGACAGCTTCCATCGTGCCGATATAACCGCCGGTCAAGACGATGTGGCCGCGTTGAGCTAACAGCTCCCCGAGTTCCTGTGCTTCGGCATAAGCCGTTGAGCCTTCCTTGGGTTGTGAACTTCCAAATACTGAAACCTTCATTCTTATTCCTTATATGTCGCCCTGAGCGGAGCGCAGCGAAGTCGGAGGGAAAGCGAAGGGTCTCGCTGCTTCGCGGCGGGATTCTCACCTCACCTGCACTTGCAGCGCAGGTGCAAGTGTCGGTCACTTTCGTTCCCTCAGAATGACATGTATTATGCAAACAAAAACGGCTCGCCAGTCTGGGAGCCGTTCATTGACACACTGAAGTAAACCTAACCAGACCGGAGGGCTTTTGTCAGACGCGGGGACGGCAGTGGGTTTAGCTTCATGGCGCACATTATACACGATTTTCCCTGCAGCTAAGCGGAGCGAATTGTCAAATGGGGAGTATCTAAAACCGAAATGAAATATGTCTTTGCGAGGAGCGAAGCGTGGCAAACGACGCCTTATCATGTGGACGGGGGGTATGGTATATTCGACTCTGATTATGAGACGAGTAATGGCTAAGTTCGATCATAAGGATTTATTCGGTGAAACAGGCCCTCGGGATATGCTCGATTATTTGCAGAGCCATCTGCAAGCCCGTGACCTTTCCGGAGACGAGGCATTGGCCATGTTAGGCGCAGTCCATGCCGCGTTGACGAATCAGAAAGCTTCCAATCGCGGGGTATATCAAAAATATTCCCAATTCATGGAGGCTTTACACAGAGAAATGCCCGATATCTATGATTTTGTTGTCTCTGCGTGGGGCGAGCGCAACGCCGTCCGGGCCGATCTGGAAGGTGCAGAGAAAATCGAAAAGGAGGAAGGCGAAATTGTCAGAGGTGTTGGTATGCCTCCTTTCCTTCAGTTTATCATTCGCCGTCTATTGCTCATCCCTATTTCATTGTTGATCATTACGATTGTGCTTTATGCCGGCGTCATGTTGACTCCGCCGGAAGCTCGTGCCGAATTGTATATGCCCCCGAACCTGTCTCCGAATCTGACAGAAGCGGGGATCGCACGGTTGAAAGAATCGATCATCAAGGTACATCATCTGCGAGATCCGTTTCCGATTCAGTACGCGAGCTGGTTACAAAGCCTTTTCACCGGCTCGTGGGGATACAGCCCCTCGTTGCATGAAGATGTGCTCCCAGCACTTCTCCAGCGCACACCTGCTACTCTCGAATTGACCCTTTATTCCTTGCTCCTCTTCATCCCGCTGGGGTTGATAAGCGGAGCGCGGGCTGGCTGGAATCCGGACAAAAGGGGCGACACCTTTTTCCGTGCCATGGCTTTTTTCG
>JBJKOR010000246.1:0-2624 GCA_046707185.1 Anaerolineales bacterium
GAAGATATTGCTTATAATAATTTGGAAGCTCATTAAAATCGCTGGATAAAGAATAAGCTTTTATTGGTGAAATCTCTCTACTTGCAGATACTAGTACATAACCTCCTCCTTGAAGCCCATATAAATAAGCAATTATAACGATTAAAGAATTCATGTTTTGCGAAGCCAAAACATAATTCGAGTTGAACTAAGCCGGTCGATGCATATGGATTTTAAAGTGAGGATGCTTGATGCCGGAATTAAGCGATCAAGGGTGTCTCCTTGCGGTAATCAGACGAGGATGGATTGGTATTCCATCAAATTTGCTCTTTGACAAGTCAATCGAGAGGCATTTTGTGTGTTGCGCCCTCCGGGATCGGTTGTTTCGAGCAAAATAGGGCGCAGCATCGCCAAGGCTTGCCTGAGGAGGCAACAGCCTGACTGGTAAGTCAATGGTTTGGCAAGGGTGAGCGAGATTCATGGAGGAGCCCTCTTTGCCTTTGGCAATGCTTTGGTTAAAATCAGCCTCGCTCCGCAGTGGGGGCAGATAAGGTTTTCAGCCTTTACGGCAGTAGGCTTCGGCTCATCGATCTCGCCCAATGAATGCTTGATCAGCGAGAGCAGATTTCTTTTGTTTGGGGATAGAAATCCGAAATAGCGGATTTTGACAAAGCCTTTTGGCAGTACATGTTGCAAGAACCGATGGATAAAGTGTAGGGCCGGCAGCGTTGTTCTTTCCCATTCATCGGTGTCGCTATTTTTGAACCGGAATGTGACTTGATCGTTTTCGAGTCTTTCGATTCGATTGTTTGTAATTGCGGCCCGGTAGACATAAGGAGCCAGATATTTTAACGCACTCTCTGCGTTTCCGACCGGTTTGCAATGGACCACCCAGTCTTTTTTCCAGACATCGGCGGCAACGGAATCAAAAAGATCCGTCTTTTTGAGCGCATCCCGGAACTTGGCGCGGAAGATCGGCGATAGCGCCTCAACCGGAACCAGAAAATCCGGGCGGGACGGCAGCCACCGGGTCCGATCCGGCGATAGTCCACCACCGGGCACAATGTAGTGGACATGGGGATGGTAGCCCATATCGCGGCTCCACGTATGCAGCCCTCCCATCATGCCGATCTCACCGCCGACGAACCTTGGATCCAAGGCCAGTTTTTGCAATGCCGCAGCCGAAGATTTGAATAGCAGATTATAGACCACTTTCTGGTTCGAGCGGGCAATGGGTCGAAGCTCGCAGGGCAAGGTGAATGTCACCAGAAAGTAGTCAGTGGGCAACAACAGGCCGTGCTGCTTTTCTATCCAGCGCTGGGTTTTATCCTGGCCGCATTTCGGACAGCTTCGGTTCCCACATGAATGATAGGCATAGAACATGGTATCGCATTCTGGGTCTTCACAGCGATACAGATGTCCGCCCATCTCTTCGGTGCGACAGGCCTCAATGTCCCGCATGGCCCGCAGGTGACTGGGTAGCATGCGGGATCCGAAGCGTTCAATGTAATCCGGTCCGTAGCGGCGGAATATATCCGCCATCTCGACCATGGCGCATCAAAGATCGTCCATCAATTCATTGATGGCGTTTATGGCCATACTCTTTGCTTGTTCCGTCAGATGCGTGTAAATGCTGGTGGTAGCCGGGCTGCTATGCCCCAGCCAGATCTGAATCAGACGCAGGTTGATGCCCGCTTCCAGCAGATGGGTCGCCCACGAATGGCGCAAGGTATGTACCGTGGCTTTTTTGTTCGTATTGGCGGATGTCACGGCCTTTCGAAAAGCGGACTGAACACTGCTTTTGCTTACCGGCTTTGTGGCGGTGAATGCGCTTGAGCCCTTGTCCGTTGAAGGAAATAGCCAAACCTTGTTTCCATGAGTGCTCCAATGTACCCGCAGTAGCGCCAAGGTCCTTTGAGGTAGGGGTACATTGCGATCCTTGTTGCCTTTGGAGCCCCTGATATTGAGGAATCCTCTTGCGCTGTCAATGTCCTCAACTTTCAAACGGATGCCTTCGGATAGGCGCAATCCGCAAGAATAGATGGTGGTGAGGCAGGCCTTATAGCCGGGGAGGCGTATTAGATTCAAAACATCACGAACTTCACCGCGGCTGAGCACAACGGGCAACTTCTTATCACGACCAGGCCGGATGAGCTGCAGCGTTGGCCAAGGCCGCTTGATGGTAGTTTCGAAAAAGAACTTGATGCCGCATAGGGCAACTGTGCTTGTGCTACGGCTCCATTTTTTGACATCATGCCCATAGAGGAAATACTGCCTCAGATCTTCATCGGTGATCTGACCAGGGAATTTGCCAAAATGTTCGCACAATTGCCGAACGGCGTTGGTGTAAAGGGTTTGGGTACTCTCGCTGTAGCCTTGCAATTTCAGGTCTTCGATCATACGCTGTCTCAAGGGTGTCATGGTATACCTCCTTTTTGATAAGGTTAATCAAGTTACATAGGAGGTATACCACACCCTTGCTCGGATGATCAAAAACACAATTGAAATCGGGATATTAGATCGAGAATGGGTTTCCTGCGCGGAGCGCTTAGTTCAACCATAATATAACTACTAAATGAAATACGCTTATGAAGTGGTTCCTGTCTTTCACACTTGTCTTATTATGCTTCTCCATTGTTAATAAT
>JBJKOR010000247.1:0-2612 GCA_046707185.1 Anaerolineales bacterium
GCAGTTGGCGCAACAGGTCATAGACAGGCTTTTGGAAAACTCTGGATCAACCGTAAACAAAACAAATGATCGAGCGCAAAATGGGAGTAAACTATACATTATTGGGCAAGATAATAGGAATTTAGAGCCAGGAGTAGTGTATATGGATTCTCAAGTCACAACTTTGTTCCTCGATATAGGCGGGGTCCTGCTCACGAATGGCTGGGATCGCAGCCATCGAGTGCTTGCTGCTAAAAAGTTTGGTCTCGACCACGATGAAATAAACGAGCGCCATCATCTCACGTACGACACCTATGAATCAGGGAAACTCAGTCTGGATGAATATCTCAATCGGGTGGTCTTCTATCGTGAGCGATCGTTTTCTCATGAAGAATTCAAGAAGTTCATGTATGATCAATCGCAACCGTTTCCTGAAATGATCGATTTGATACGCGGATTGAAGCAGCACTACAACCTTCAGATCGCGGCCGTCAGCAACGAAGGACGGGAACTGGCCGCTTATCGCGTTCAACAATTCAAACTGGGTACATTCATCGATTTCTTTGTGTCTTCCTGCTTCGTTCACTATCGCAAACCGGATGAGGATATGTATCGCATTGCTCTGGATATAGCGCAAGTGCAACCGGCGCAGGTGATTTATATCGATGATCGGGAGATGTTTGTCGAAGTTGCACGCGGCTTGGGCATCAAGGGAATTACGCATACCGGTTATGAATCAACGAACAAGTCCCTGGAAGACTTGGGACTTGTGCTGCCCAATTGAGAGCGAATTCGCTTCTGGCAATTTCATTGAAATGATTTACGTGTAAGAACCACGAAAGGAGATTTAAAATGCAGATTGGTATGATAGGACTGGGCCGTATGGGGGCCAATATGGTGCAGCGTTTGATGAAAGATGGACACGAATGTGTGGTCTTTGATATGAATGCGAGTGCTGTACAAAAACTCGCGAGTCAAGGTGCAATTGATGCCAGCTCACTGAAAGATTTTGTTTCGCGATTGAATCAGCCGCGCGCGGTCTGGCTGATGCTGCCAGCCGCGATTGTTGACAAGGAACTGGCGGAGCTTGCCCCGCTGCTCGAAACGGACGATATCGTCATCGATGGCGGCAACTCGTTTTATCGCGACGATATCCGCCGGGGCGCGGAACTGAATCGGAAGGGAATCCACTACTTGGATGTTGGGACCAGCGGCGGCGTGGCGGGACTCGAGCGCGGCTATTGTCTGATGATCGGCGGAGAAAAGGATATTGCGAGTCATCTCGATCCGATCTTTGCCAGCCTCGCTCCCGGTGTGAACGCCGCCTCGCGTACGCCGGGGCGCGCGAAAAATAAAGGCACGGCCGATCAAGGCTTTCTGTATTGCGGGCCGCAGGGTGCCGGCCACTTCGTCAAGATGGTTCATAACGGAATCGAATATGGCATCATGACGGCTTACGCCGAAGGCTTGAATGTCTTGTATAACGCGGATGTGGGCAAACAAACCAACGCGGCGGACGCCGAGACGACGCCGATGCGCGATCCGCAGTATTACCAGTACGAACTTGATTTGCCGGAAATTGCCGAAGTCTGGCGGCGCGGAAGTGTGATCGGCTCGTGGCTTTTGGACCTGACCGCCGCAGCGCTCATCGATGATCCTGACCTGAAGGATTTCGAGGGCCGCGTTTCGGATTCGGGTGAGGGGCGTTGGACGATTGCCGCCGCCATCGACGAGGCGGTGCCGGTACCGGCCATCAGTGCCGCGCTCTACGGACGTTTTGCCTCGCGCGGCGAAGCCGATTATGCTGACCGTTTGCTTTCGGCCATGCGAAAACAATTCGGCGGGCACGAAGAGAAGAAAGGATAACGCATGGACAGAAATCATAATGATCGAGTTCAGTCCGATGCCTTGGTGTTGTTCGGCGTGACCGGCGACCTGGCGCACAAGTTGATTTTCCCTTCTCTGTATGCCCTCGTCAAACGCGGCAATTTGAATGTTCCCGTGGTCGGAGTCGCGTTTCCAAAATGGAATCTTGAGCAATTGCATGCGCGTGTGAAAGACAGCCTTGAGCAATCCGGGGGTATCGATGACCAAAAGGCGTTCGACAAGCTTCTTTCGCTTTTCAGTTACGTGAGCGGCGACTATAACGATCCGGCTACGTTCACGGCGATCAAGAAGGCGCTCGGCAAAGTGCAGCGGCCTGCGCACTATCTCGCCATCCCGCCCGCGCTTTTTGGAAAGGTTATTCAAGGGCTGGGTGCGGCCGATTTAGTCAAAGAGGCGCGCGTGATCGTCGAGAAACCGTTTGGGCGTGACCTGGCCTCGGCGCAGGAACTCAACCGCGTGGCGCATTCAGTCTTCCCCGAAGATTCGATCTTTCGCATCGATCACTTCCTCGGCAAGGAAGCGATCATGAACATTTTGTATTTCCGCTTTGCCAATACTTTTCTTGAAGCGATTAGGAATCGCAATTATGTTTCCAGCGTGCAAATCACCCTTTCGGAAGACTTTGGCGTGGAGAAGCGCGGCGCGTTCTATGAAACCGCCGGATGTCTGCGCGATGTGATCGAGAACCATCTCTTTCAAATTGTTGCGCTGCTTGCCATGGAGCCGCCTGCTTATCAGGATTATGC